>CACZXZ010000038.1 GCA_902785325.1 uncultured Succinivibrio sp.
TTTGTTTCCAAATGGTGTCATAGATTTTTAAAAAGCTAGAGCCTTGATATATAAGACTCCGTTAATATTTTCTACTTTCTTTTATGTGAGAAAGTAAAGAAAACTAGAGGTAAATTTCACATTAGGAGAGATTAGCATGACTAGAGCAGATCTAATTGATTCATTATCTAGCAAGTTTCCTTATCAATCACCTATGACAGTAGATAATGCTGTAAGAGAAATTTTTGAAATCTTAATTGAGACATTAGCTGCAGGTGAACGTATCGAAATTCGTGGTTTTGGTAGTTTTGAAATCCGCGTGCATGAGCCTCGCATTGCTCACAATCCTAAAACCGGTGAGCAAGTAAACTTAAATGAAAGAAGAGTAGTTCACTTTAAGCCTGGTGTTGAATTACGTCAAAGAGTTAATGGCGGCAAATAGTTTTTTTGTTGTACACAAGTCTTTTTTTGTAGATATGTTTTTTCATAGCCTTGTGTTATCATTACTGAACATTTGCAATGTAATACAACATTAGGAAATAAAATGATTAAGTTTTGGTTTTATATTATTGTATTTGTCTGCCTTGCCGTGGTAGGCCTTGCTATAGGTAGTGCAAACGATGATATCGTAACTTTCGATTTTCTAATGGGCAAATCTCAGTTGTCTGTTGCAAGCGTACTAGTTGTTGGAGTAATCTTTGGATTCATAGTTGGTGTATACGCAAGTTTATGGTTGTGTATCAAATTATGGGTTAAAGCTAATCTTGCAAAATCTCAAGCCTCTAAATTGTCAAAGCAACTAGCTTCACTTGAAAAGTCTGAGAAATAAACATGTTTGAATTACTTTTTATACTTTTGCCAATAGCCGCTGTTTATGGTTATTACATGGGAAAAAGTTCTGCCAGGCAAAAAGAGCAGGAAAGTAAAAATGAACAGAATTCTGCTTACCTTAAAGGTTTTGACTACCTTATCAACAATAAACAAGAAAAAGCAGTTGATAAATTCATTGCTTTTTTAAATTCTAAAGATCCAAGTTTTGACTCTTCAATTGCTTTAGGAAATCTCTTCAGACAGCGTGGTGAAGTTGATAAAGCTATCGCTATGCATGAGAAAATGGCTAATTCAAATGAGCTTGAGGAAAGTGAAAACGAACTAGCTAAGCTTGAACTTGCTAAAGACTTTATTAGTGCAGGTTTACTTGATAGAGCTGAGAATATCCTTTTAACTTTAGTTGAGATACCAAGACAAAGTAAGCAAGCTGCTAAACAGTTATTAGCTGTGTATGAAAGAGAGCAAGATTTTAAAAAGGCAATAAGTGTTGCTAATGAATATTCTCAAGTTTTAGAAAGCTCAGCTAATAAGTATGTAAGTCAATATTATTGTGAGCTTGCAAAGACTGAGATTTTACATGATCATTTAGATGAGGCTTCAAGTCTACTTAAAAAAGCAATTGCAAGCTATGATAAGAGCTTGCGTGCAAGACTTGATCTTGCTGAAATCTATATTAAGCAAGCTAAGTTTGCTGATGCTTACAAGCTTGTTAAAGAAGTTTCAATTTTAGATCCAAATTCAGGCATTATTTGTCTTGAAAAACTAAACAAATGTTTTCCAAATAATGCTGATCCTAACTATAGATATGCTTTAGAAGACTTAGTGCATAGAACTAATAGTGCTGAAGCTATGCTTCAACTTGTGAAGATTGTTCAATCTGAGTCTGGTATTGATGATGCAATTGCATTATTACAATCTTTTACTAATAGTAAGTCTAACTTAAAGTTACTAAGTAAGTTATTAGAGTTACGAGCTCATTTGACCGATGCTAAAGCTAATGAGCAGATCTTACAGATTAAAAGTCTTTTAGATGCCCAAATTTCAATGAGCAATCGCTATGTTTGCCCAAATTGTGGCTTTGAAAGTAAAGTTTTATTCTGGCAGTGTCCTTCTTGCCGTAAATGGGAAAGCTTAAAGCCAAAGATTGGTTTTGATGGAGATTAACATGGTAGATCCAAAAGTAATTGTTGCTTTAGATTATGATGAGGAAAAGAAGGCTTTAGATTTTGTATCTAAGGTTGATCCTAAGTTATGTAAGCTAAAGGTTGGCAATGAGTTATTTACAAGCGCAGGTCCTGCCTTCGTATCAAAGCTTGTTGATAAAGGCTTTGGTGTCTTTTTAGATCTTAAATATCACGATATTCCAAATACAGTAGCTAAAGCTTGCACTGCTGCAGCTAAACTTGGTGTATGGCTTGTTAATGTTCATGCTTCAGGCGGTACTGAGATGATGTCCGCAGCAAGAGAAGCTTTAGAGAAATTCCAAAATCGTCCAAAGCTAATTGCTGTAACTGTATTAACCTCAACTAATCGTATTGGCTTACAGACTATTGGTATTGATGAGGAGCCAAGAACCCAAGTATTACGTTTAGCAAAGCTTGCTAAAGAATGTGGTTTAGATGGTGTGGTATCCTCAGCACAAGAGGCTAATGTGATTAAGCAATACCTAGGTTCACCATTCTTCTGTGTAACACCTGGTATTCGTCCTGCTGGCGCTGCTTTAGGTGATCAAAAGCGTGTTATGACTCCAAAAGAGGCTATTGAAAACGGCTCTGATTATTTAGTTATCGGAAGACCAATCACTCAAGCAACTGATCCTATTGCTACCCTAGAAGAAATCAACGAAAGCATTAAGCTTTAGTCTTCTTCAGTTTTAATTAGGTAGTGTTTTTTATCAACGATTCCATCACGCTTCATTACTTCTTGAAGCATTGATGGAATTTTTCCTTGACCACTCCAAGTATATTCAACCCCGTCAGTGCCTACATAAGCGTATTTTGCTTTCATTTTAGGACGATTTTCTTTTACCGTCATACCTTTTAAGGCTGCAAGATCATCTACGGTAAAGTTGTGGTTATCTAGCTCATTTAATAGACCATTTAGAAATTCCGCCTTTTGTCTTTGAAGATTTTGTTCATGCTCTTCTTGAGACTTAACAGTATCATGTAAGGAAGTTAACTTTTCTTGTATAGACTCAATCTCTGTAGAAGAAGCTCCTTTAAAAAAGGCTTTTAAATTTCGAAAATTTTTTAAATATTTATAGTCCATATGAGCTACCTTATGATGATTAGATTATCATATGCCTATTATAGAGAATTTTAGGAATATCATGAAGATCATCATATTACGACATGGACAAGCAATTTTTCAGAACAGCGATAGAGTATTAAGCTCTCATGGTATGAGAGAAGTTGCTGATACAAGCAGTCAAATGGCAAGAATGTACAAAATTACCAAGTGTATAAGCTCACCTAAGACTAGAGCTGTGCAAACGGCTACTATTGCTTGTAATCAATTTAATTTTAGACAAGATTTAGATTATTTAAAAGACTTAGCTCCTTCTGGGGATCCTGATACCGTTATTGCTTATGTCGATGCCGTATGTCAAAAGGATGATGTGGTATTACTAGTTTCACATCTACCACTTGTGGAGAATTTAGCTTATCACTTTGTAAATAAACAAAAGTCTCCACCTGAGTTTGAGACCGCCTGTGCTTTGATATTAGATTATGATGGGCAAAAGGGTAAATTTGAAAAGTTTTTTACTCCTTTTGATGATTATCAGGACTTATAGTTAGTTATAGCACAAATTTTGTAAGCACACTTTGCGCACAAAGCGCATTTTTATAGTCTTTAAGATAATAAAGCCTTAAAAAATGTAACTTTGTCACATTTATATAATAAATAAACTCAATTGATAAAATTTGTCATATAAATCAAAGAAAATCTTTTAAAACTGACCTATCATATAGATGTTAGGTTAATAAAAGATAACAACAATAATTATAAATTTTGTGCAACATGTGCTTCATATTTACAGCTTATGAAGCATTTCATAAGGATTGATATTACTATCATGAGAGAGTTCAAGAAATACGCTCCAAGACAAATTGCTAAATATGTTTTAGCTTTCTTTAAAGGTCAATTTGTAATTGAAGGAAAGGGAGTATTTGAATTTAGCAATGGCAAAGTGTTAGTTTCTGTGAAGATGGATGAAGATGCCATCAAAATGTGTAAAGAGATTAACGACCAAGCTAGTTTAATGTCTAAAAGAGTAATTGTAGACTCTTACTAATTGCCTTTATTTTGACCAATTTTTTCAAGTATTTATCTATCTTTTCGATATGCTATAATCTTAATGCAACATGAGTTGTATTAAGATTTATTTCAATATGTCAAAACTTCAAAATAATCAAGAAATTCTAGAAATTCATTCCATGCTCGATGAGTTACCTACTGTTGAGCAAATCCAAGAACCTCTTTTAAACGAGTTAGTAACAGTACAAGATGTAGTACGTTTTTTAGTTACTACCTTTGCTAAGCATTCTATCTTTGTAGGTCATGGAACCTGCAACTATTGGGATGAAGCTTTAGAAATTGTTCAAGCAGTAATGCATTTACAGCCTCCTTGCGATGAGTCTACTTTAAACTCAAGACTTACTAAAAAAGAGCGTGAGATCATTGCTAAGATTGCTGCTTTAAGAGTAATTGATAGAATTCCAACCCCATATTTAACCCACCGAGCTTTCTTCTGTGGTAAAGAATTCTATGTAGATGACAGAGTAATTATTCCTCGTTCTCCAATTGCTGAATTGATTGAAGCAGGTTTTGATCCTTATGTTGACAGAAGACCTGAGAGAGTTTTAGATATGTGCACAGGATCTGCTTGTATCGCTATTGCCACTGCTTTGCAGTTTGATGGTGAGGTAGAGGTAGATGCTGTAGATATCTCAGATGAAGCTTTAGAAGTAGCTAACATCAATATTCAAGGTTATGGTCTTGAGAATATCGTAACTCCAATTAAATCAGATCTTTTTAATGATTTACCAAAGGGGGATAAGTACGATGTTATCGTAGCTAACCCTCCTTATGTAGACAGCTATGATTTGTCTACCATGCCAGATGAGTTCCGTTGTGAGCCTGATTTAGCATTAGGTTCAGGTGATGATGGCTTAGACTGTGCTAAACGCATCTTAGCTGATGCTGTAGATTTCTTAAATGAAGATGGCATTTTGATTATGGAAGTGGGTAACTCTGAAGAGCAATTAGTAGAGTTATTCCCAACTGTACCTTTCCACTTTGTAGATCTTAAAAAGGGTGGAACAGGCGTATTTATCTTAAGCGTAGAGCAGTTACGCGCTTATCATGACGTTTTTGCAGCAGCTGCTAATGAGGTTTTAAATGGCAGCAAATAGTTTTGGTGATTTTTTCAAAGTTACCACTTGTGGCGAAAGTCATGGTTTAGCTCTAGCTGCAATTGTTGATGGTGTACCACCTTTAATTGAATTGTCAGAAGAAGATCTGCAAGGGGATTTAGACCGTCGCAGACCTGGTTCAACCCGTTATGGTACCCCAAGAAATGAAGCTGATAAGGTAAAGATTATCTCTGGTGTTTTTGAAGGTAAAACCACTGGTACCTCTATTGGCCTAATTATTGAGAATACTGCTCAGCGCTCTCAAGATTATTCAGCAATCATGAATTCTTTTAGACCAGGGCATGCTGATTATACATACCTTTCTAAATACGGTATTCGTGATTACCGTGGTGGTGGCAGGGCTTCAGCTCGTGAAACTGCAATGCGTGTTGCAGCTGGTGCCATTGCTAAAAAAGTTTTAAAGCAATTATTCAATATCACTATTGATGGTTGTGTAACCGCCATTGGTGAGATTGCAACTGATAAGTATGACTCAAAAGTTGCGCTTACAAACGAGTTTAACTTCGCTGATGAAAGCAAAATTGATGAGTTAAAAGCTTTATTTAAAGACTTAGCAACTAATGGTGATTCTATAGGTGCGAAAGTTGAGGTGCGTGCGCACAACGTACCTGTAGGTTTAGGTGATCCTGTTTTTGATAGACTAGATGCTACTTTAGCTTATGCCATGATGGGTATTAACGCTGTGAAAGGTGTTGAGATAGGTGATGGCTTTGAGATGGCTAAAATGCGTGGAAGTGTAGCTCGTGATGAGCTAACCCCAAATAGCTTCTTATCTAATCACAACGGTGGTATTTTAGGTGGTATTAGTTCAGGTCAAACCATTAAGGTAAAACTTGCCTTAAAGCCAACCTCAAGTATCTTAGTGCCAGGTAAAACCATTGATAAAGACGGTAATGAGATTGATATCGTAACTAAAGGTCGTCATGATCCTTGTGTTGGTATCAGAGCAGTGCCTATTGCTGAAGCTATGATGGCAATTTGTCTTCTAGATGCAGCTTTAAAAAATAAAGCTCAATGCTTTAATGTTCCTCATTCAACTCATATCATTCCATCTGAAAATTAAGATAAAGGCAGTGCAAAGCACTGCCTAATTTTTAGTCTTTAAAATAGCTTTTTTAAGCCTTTTTTGACCAAGTTCAAAATAAAAAGAGCAATTTACCTTTGATGTTTGATAGAAAAATCTAAATAAGTTACATTATATGTAAACGTTTACATTTAAAATAGAGTAATTTATGCAAGATTTTCCAGAACTACATCAAGACAAATTCTACTATCCTTCTGATCCCAAGATTATGGAGGCACAAGCTCAATGCGTTAAGCTTTAAAATGAGTACGTAGGCTTTCCTAAGTAAGTTAAGCAAAAATTAAGGCACATTAACTGTGCCCTAAATTCAATTACGAGATTATACAGTGTGAAAGCTAAGCTCTATAACTGCATATTCTCATCAAGACGTAACATTACTGCAGTTGAAAGATCTATCTTTTGAGGATGCTTTAAGGTAACAGACCAACCTGTACCTGGTGCAACATCAAGTGGCTTATGATCTTTTTCATTGCATAATGTTGAGCCGTCTAACTTGATTAAACCTTGAGGGGTAAAAATACCGATATTTGAGTTTTTCTCAAATCTGTTCTTAACATCGATATGTAAAGTACCATCGTCGTCTTGAGCTTTAATCTCACCACAGATCTGAAGCTTGCCAGGATTTGGTGAATTAGTCTCATAATCCTGAGTCTTATCAGGGCGATGAGGCTCTAATAAAGCAGTGGTATAACCTCGAGATGGGATTGAGTTTACGATGTTGTAACTAATCTCTGGAATTTCTTTACCTTCACAGATAGCATCAATAGCCAATCTATAAGCTCTAGAAATAGCTGCTGAATAGAATGGTGAACGAGAACGACCTTCGATTTTAAGGGAATCAACACCAATTTCAATCAAACGCTTAAGCACTGGTAGGGTACATAGATCTTTAGAGTTCATAAGGTATGAACCGTTAAGATCTTCTTCCATAGTCATCCACTCATTAGGATGATGCATGCTCTCTTCAAGCTGGGCACTTAAAATAGTACCGTCATCTGCTTCAAAGGTGGTTACATCATCAGCGGTTGCTGCATGTACGTTACGTACTTTAAAGCCATAGCGACAAGAGTTATTGCAAGCACCGATGTTAGCATCGCGGTGAGATAATAAACCTGAGATTAAGCAACGACCAGATACAGCAATACACAAGGCACCGTGGGCAAAGACCTCAATTTCCATGTCAGGGCATTCTTGTTTAATCATGTCAATTTCAGTAAGAGATAACTCTCTTGCTAAAATACAGCGGGTTAAACCAACCTTTTGCCAAAACTTAACAGAGCCTGCGTTTACAGTGTTCGCTTGCACTGATAAGTGAATAGGAATATCTGGGTATTGTTCACGCACGATATCAATTAAGCCAGGATCTGCCATAATAAAAGCATCTGGCTTTAGTTCTGCCATTTCGTCAACAATGTGTTTAAAGGCTGCAACTCTACGTACGTGAGGGATAATGTTAAGTACCGCATGTACCTTTTTACCCATCTTATGAGCTTCCTCAATACCTTTTTGGAAGTCTTCTTTGATAAAGCCATTACCACGAACACGTAAAGACCATTTTGGAACACCAGCATAAACGGCATCAGCACCGAAGTTTAATGCCATATGAAGGTGTTTTAAAGAGCCTGCAGGGGCTAGTAATTCAGGTTTTTTAAGCACGGTCACAGTCAAATATCTCCAATAGGTAATCAGATAATTGCTCAAAAAGTTCGCCTTGAAGCACAAGTTCAGCTTGAGCATCTGCTATTTCGTCATCTCCGCTTTTAGGAAGATTTTTCTCAACGTAAATGTCTGCAAGCTTAATTTTCTTTAAGGCAATTTCTTGGGTAAGAGTAAATTCAATGCTGTCTTCAAAGTTTAAGCCAATTTCTGTTGCAACTTTACCTGCCTGTAAATGAACAGCAATCTCCTCAGAGGTTAAATCTTCCTTTGAAGCACGAATTACGCCACCATCTTCATCTTTACTCTTTAAGGTAGTCTCTGAGCCATATTTAAATTTCTCAGGTAGAGTATTTTGAGTAAGCCAAGTAGTAATTCTCTCATCAACAAGGCAACGAGGAGTTAATAACTTTGCAGGGAAAGTAGAGAAGGCTTCTCTTAATAAAGCTAAAGCTCTTTCAGCGCGTTTTGCTGAGGTAACAGAGATGCCAACAATGTTCTTATCGGTGTTACACCAAATTAAGAAATCTCGACGGGTAGCAAAAGCTTGAGCTAACAATTTATTAGTTACAGCAGCTTTTAAAGCTTCTTTTTCTGACTTTTTAAGCTGTCTTTTAAGTTCAATTTCTTTAGCATCTGTAAGTTCTTGAAGATTTGCTTTAACTACAGAAGATGGTAATAACTTGCTTTCTTCAGTTAGTTTAAAGAAAAAATGTGGACCTGTTGAAAAGTGATAAGGGGTGTGAGGTCCAAATAAAGGTGCAAAACCTATAGTGGCAACTTCTTGGGCCTGACAAGGGGTAAACTTAGCTTTCTCAAGTGCTTCCTCTGTTAAAGTAGGATCTTTTAACACAGGTAAAATCTCTTTTAAATCAACTGTATAAAATCTGGCGTTTTTAAACCACATAATTAAATTCCAATTACAAAAATATTGATGCAAATTATGCGAAAAAATGCGACTTTTTTCAAGATCTTAATCTAGGTTTAAGTCCTTTATTTGATTGATTTTTTAGGTATAAAAGAGTAAAATTTTACGGTATTAAATTATTGTTAAATTAAGGTAGATCCCATGTCAGATAATACCGATAATCCAAATCAAGAACTAGATAATGCAAAGGCTACTACCATAGAGGCAACAGGCATTAATTCTCAAGTACCAACCGTAAATCTTGAGGAAGAGTTAAAGCAGTCATTTATTGACTACGCTATGTCTGTTATTGTTGATAGAGCTCTACCTGACGTTCGTGATGGTTTAAAACCTGTTCATCGTCGAGTTCTATACGATATGTATGATTTAAAAGTATGGAGCTCTGGCGCTACTAAGAAATCTGCTCGTATTGTAGGTGACGTTATCGGTAGATTCCACCCACATGGAGACAGTGCAGTTTATGAAACTATTGTGCGTATGGCACAGTGGTTCTCTTTACGTAACCCACTAATTAACGGTCAAGGTAATTTTGGTGATATCGACGGTGATGGCGCAGCTGCTATGCGTTATACCGAAGTTAAGATGACTAAGATTGCCGAGCAAATGTTAGCAGATATCGATAAAGATACTGTTAATACTTATCCAAACTACGATGGCAATGAGCAAATTCCAGAAGTTTTACCTACTAAGTTCCCTAACTTATTAGTAAACGGTTCTTCAGGTATTGCTGTGGGTATGGCTACAAACATTCCTACCCATAACCTAGGTGAAGTAATCGATGGCGTTATTGCAGTATTAGATAATCCTGATATTGAACTTGCCGAGATTATGAAATACATCCCAGGTCCTGATTTCCCTACAGGCGGTATCATTGTTGGTAATGATGGTATTGTTCAAGCTTACAAGACTGGTCGTGGTCGTTGTATTATTCGTGCAAGAACTCATACTGAAACTGATAAATCAGGTCGTCAAACTATTTATGTTGACGAGATCCCTTATGCAGTACATAAGGTTGATATCGTAAAACAAATCTCTACTTTAGTTAAAGAGAAGAAGATTGAAGGTATCAGTGATGTTACTGACTTATCTGATAAAGATCATGACGTTAGAATTCAAATTGAATTAAAGCGTGATGCTTATGAAGAAGCTGTTTTAAACAATCTTTATCAAAACACCTTATTACAATCAAGCTTCCCAATTAACATGGTGGCTTTAGTTAATAATCACCCAAGACAGTTGTCATTAAAGGAGATTTTAACTGAGTTCGTTTCTTTCCGTCGTGAGATTGTAACTCGTCGTACCGTTTATGAATTACGTCAAGCTCGTAAGTCAGCTCACATCAATGAAGGTTTAATGATTGCTAAGGCAAACATTCAGCAGATCATTGATATCATCACTGGTGCTGATAACCCAGATGATGCTCGTGTTAAGTTGATGGCTCAAGCTTGGGATGCTGCAATTGTATTACCTCTAATTGAAAGAACCGAAGATGGTATCAACATCAGCTTACCTCAAGGTATTCCTTCAGATAAGGGCGTAGTTGATGGTAAGTACTACTTATCAGAAGAGCAAGCTCGTTCAATTCTAGATTTAAGATTAGCTAAGTTAACCCATTTAGCTCAAGACGAAATTCGCGATAAGTACAAAGAGTTAGTTGCTAATATCAAAGATTTCTTAGATATCTTAAATAACCCTGAACGCATGAAGTCAGAGATTAGAAAAGAATTACTTGAAGTTAAAGAAACTTATGGTGATGCACGTAGAACCTCCTTCACTCAAGATGTTGGTAAGTTCAATAAGGGCGATTTAATCACTCGTCGTGATGTTATCGTTACTTTATCTGCTCAAGGTTACATTAAGTATCAGGATATTTCTTCTTACGAGAGCCAAGCTCGTGGTGGTCGTGGCAAACTTGCAACTAAGTTAAAGGATGAAGATTACATTACTAACGTAGTAGTAGCTTCAACCCACGACAAGATGCTTTGCTTTACTAACAAGGGTCGTGCTTTTGTAAGCGTAGTGTATGATCTTCCAACTTCAGAAAATCGTACCTCAAAAGGTCTACCTGTACAGAACTTCTTTAACATTGACCGTGACCAAGGTGAACGCATTACCGCATTATTACCAATTTCAGAGTTTAATAATGATGAGTACTTCTTCATGGCAACTAAGAAGGGTAGCGTAAAGAAGGTTAAGACCTCTGCTTTTGCATCCTTTGTAAACAGAATGAATGCTAACGGCATTATCGCCGCAAACTTAAATGAAGACGATGAGTTAATCGGTGTTGAGATTTCTTCAGGTGATGACGATATCTTCTTATTCACCTCTAACGGTTATGCTCAGCACTTCTGCGAGTACTATAAAGGCTCAGCTTCTGATTCAGATACAGAAACTGATACTCAAGCAACTGAAGAGTCAACAGATGGCGATAATGATGAGAAGTCAATTGATAGACACGCAGGCTCTGGTGTTCGTCCATCTGGTCGTACCTCAGGTGGTATCCGTGGTGCAAGACTTAGAGATGGCGCTGAGGTAGTATCCTTAATGGTAGTACCTCCATCACAGCTAAATAGTGAGTGTATGATTGCTTCTGCTAACGGTTTTGGTAAGCGTTGTAAGTTATCTGATATCGCTTTAAGAAATCGTGGTGGTTTAGGTGTCATCATCATGGGTAACCTAGATAGAAATGGTTTAGTAATCGGCGCAGTTCCAGCAGATGAGAATGGCGACTTTATGATCATTTCAAATCAAGGTCAGTTGCTACGTTCAACCATGAAGGAAATTCCTTTAATTGGTCGTTACGGCGCTGGCAACAAGATCATGAAGATGTATGAGGGTGATACCCTAATGTCTATTCAGTCTATTCCTGAAGACGTAGTTGAAAATGCTAAGAAAACAGCATTAGCTCGTGAAAAGGAAAAGCAAGATCTAATCGATGCTCAAAATCAAAGCGCAAGTGCGGTAACAGAAAATGCTGATACACAAGCTACAAGCGCTGATACTGAGACTCAACAAGAAAACGCTGTAGACAATACTACAGACACTTCTACTCAAGAATAATAACGTAAAGCATGGGAAACCATGCTTTATCTTTTAAAGGTAGTTTTTGGAGAACTAAAATGACTAAAGTATGGAACTATTTTGCAGGTCCATGTATGCTTCCTGTTGAAGTAATGAAACAAGCTCAGGAAGAATTCCGTGATTACAATGGCACAGGTATCGGTATTGTGGAAATGTCCCACCGTAGCGCTGAATTTGATGCTATTGCAAAAGAGTCAGAAGCATTATTACGTGAATTATTAGATATTCCTTCAAACTACAAAGTTATTTTTGAGCAAGGTGGTGGTCGTGGTCAGTTCGCTGCTATCCCACTAAACCTATTACCAGAAGATGGTCATGCTGATTATTTTGTAACTGGTCACTGGTCTCGTTGTGCTTACAAAGAGTGTAATGAGCACTTTGGTAAAGCAATTTTGCATGAGTGCACTGATTTAGATGCTAACGGTCAATTCACTGTTGATTACTCAAAGATGAAGGTAACACCTGGTGCTTCCTATGCTTACATGTGCTTAAACGAGACTGTAAATGGTATTGAGTCCTTTACTTTACCAGATACTGGCGATGTACCTTTAATCGTAGATATGTCTTCAGATATCATGACTCGTCCTATCGATGTATCTAAGTTTGGCGCTATCATTTTTGGTCTACAAAAGAATGTAGGTCCTGCTGGTATGACCATTACTATCGTTCGTGAAGACTTATTAGGTAAAGCTCGTAAGTACACTCCATCTATCATGAATTGGGATAATCTAGCTAAGTTTGATTCTATGTTTAATACCCCATGCACCTTCTCTTGGTACATGGCTTACTTAAACTTTAAGTGGATTAAATCTTTAGGCGGTGTAGCAGAATTAGAAAAACGTAATATCGCAAAATCAAAAATGCTTTATGATTATATTGATAACTCTGATTTCTACATCAGCAAGATTTCACCTAAGGACAGATCACGTGTAAACTGCGTTTTCACCTTAAAAGATGAGTCTTTAAACGATGAGTTTATCAAGACTGCTAAAGCTCAAGGCTTAATTGGTCTTAAGGGGCATAAAGTTCTTGGCGGTATGAGAGCAAGTATCTACAACGCAATGCCTATTGAAGGTGTTGAGGTTTTAGTAAAATACATGCAAGAGTTTGCAGCAAAGCATAGCTAATTTACAATAGGAGCCGTTATGGCAGATGTTCGTACACCTTGGTATCAAAGTTATCCAAAAGATGTACCTTATACTATAGATAAGCCACCTTACCAAAACTTAGGTCAAATGTTTGATGACGTATGTAATAAATACGGCAAACGTAAGGCTTTTATCAGTTTTAACTCTGCTGTAACTTTCCTGGATGTAAAAAAAGCTGCAGACAATTTAGCTGCTTACTTGCAACATTGTGTGCAAGTTAAAAAAGGGGAGAAATTAGCTGTAATTCTCCCTAATGTCATTCAATATCCAGTTTCAGTATTTGCAGGTCTTAAATGTGGCATGCAAATCGTTAACATCAATCCTTTATACACCACTCATGAGATCTTAGGTGTGTTGCGAGATAGCAAGGCAAAAGTAGTTATTTGTCTTGAAAGCATCAATAATGGCTTGCAAAAGATCTTAGATCAAACTTATCTTGAGCATGTGATCTCCTGTGGTGTTGGTGATATGTTGCCGGTATTAAAAGGCAGTGTGATTAACTTTGCCTTTAGACATTTAACAAGACAGGTAAAGCCTTATGTCAAGAAACTCTTTACCCCTTTTAAGTCTTGTTTATATTATGGTAAACACTATCGACTACAGCCTGTAGAATGCGCTTTTGACGATATTGCCTTTTTACAATATACAGGTGGCACCACTGGTAAGCCAAAAGGTGCGATGCTATCTCATGGCAACATTTTATCGAATGTTTTCCAATGTCACGCTATGTATGGTCCACGTGTAAAGTTAGGCTCAGAGTCTATACTTACCGCTTTACCTTTGTACCACATCTTTGCGATGACCATTAACCTAATGTACGCTATGTACATTGGTGCAACTAATTTACTGATTGTTGATCCTAGAAAGTTTGAGAATTTAATTACTCAACTTAGAAAGTATCCAAAGATTTCTATTATCACTGGCGTAAATACTTTGTTTAACGCCTTTGTGCATTATTCAGTATTTGATAGAGTAAATCTATCCTCCTTAAACCTAGTAGTAGGTGGTGGTACTGCAGTTCAAGAAGGTGTGGCAGCAAGATTCCTAGAAGCTTCAGGAGGTATTCCTATCCTTGAAGGCTATGGCCTTACAGAGTGTTCACCTTTATGCTGTGTAGTACCTTATACTGAAAAGAAATACTCAGGTACTATCGGTATTCCTATTCCTTCAACTGAAGCTAGAATTGTAGATATTCAAACAGGTGAAGAAATCACTGATTTGTCCCGCTCAGGTGAACTACAGTTTAAAGGCCCTCAAGTTATGAAAGGCTATTTCCTAAATGAAAAGGAAACTGCTAATGTCTTTGAAGACGGCTGGCTTAAGACAGGTGATATCGCTCAGTGGTGTGAAGGTGGCTACATCAAGATCATTGATAGATTAAAAGATATGATCATTGTCTCTGGCTTTAACGTATTTCCAAACGAAATTGAAAACGTAGTAAGTACTAATAATAAAGTTCTAGAGTGTGCTGTAGTTGGTGTGCCTTCAAGTACTAGTGGTGAATCTATTAAGTTATTCGTGGTACGTAAAGATCACAGCTTAACTAAAGAAGAGCTTTTAGACTATTGCAGAAAATTCTTAACTGGCTACAAATTACCTAAACATATCGAGTTTGTTGAGCAGTTACCTAAGTCTGCTGTAGGTAAAGTTATGCGCCGTTATTTAAGACAAAATAGATTTAATGGTTAGCAAAACTTAAGGTATAATGAGCACCTAAAAAGGTGCTCTATAATGAATAATAAGCTTATAATTCACATAAACTCCCCATCAAAGTTATCAGAACTTATAGCAGTAATGTCTTCCTTGACTGAGACTGACTATGTAAGTATTGATACCGAGTTTTTCAGAGTCACCAATTTTTATCCAAAGCTATATTTAGTGCAATTGTGTATTAACGATTGTTGCTACCTTGTAGATCCTATCTCAGAGATTGATTTAAAAGCTTTTTATCAAGCTTTAGTTTCCTGCAAAGCTAAATTCTTATTTTTCTCCTGCCGTGAAGATCTTGAGATCTTAGCTTTTGAGTGTGAAAAACAACAGCTAACACCTAAACTTCCTAAAAAGTGTGTAGACGTACAGCTTTTAATGGCATTTTTGAATATTGCTCATCAAAAAGGCTTGCAAAGCACTATTAGTGAATATCTTGGTATTGAGTTAAAGAAAGATCAGACTTGCTCAGATTGGTCATTAAGACCTTTAACAGAGGAGCAGGTAAGTTATGCTTGTGAAGATGTAATTTATCTAAAGCCACTTTATGAGCACTTAATCTCTTTAGTTGATCCTAGCGATGTAAGATTAAAGTGGTTCTTTTTGGAAATGGAAATTTGCAAAGAGCAAGCTTGCAAAGAGTTTTCACCAGATGATTGCTATAAATCTATACCTCAGGCTGGCTTGCTCAATATTAAGCAATTAAATCTCTTAAAGTGCTTATGTAAGATGCGAGCTCTTACTGCGATGGAAAATGATGAGGCTTTAAATCGTGTTATAACAACCAAAGCCTTGTGTGCTATTGCTCAGAAAAGAAAATTGTCTTTTAAAACTCTTTTAGACTGTGGCATGAAGATAGGTGCTGTTAAAGCATATGGAGAGCAGGTGGTTACTTGGTTTAATCAAGCTTTAAAGTTACCTTTGGATCCTCAAATTGAGTTGCCATACGATTTTGTGTTGTATCAAAAAGATGATGCTATTGCTTATAAGAATTTGAAAAAGCAACTTAAGGCTTTAAGTCACGAGAAAAACATATGCCCTGAGTTACTTTCAAATAAGAATTTATGCAATGACTATTTTTATAAGCTCCATTATGGACAAACACCTATCCTTCAAAACTCTTGGTATTTAGAGTGTGTAGGCAAAATAGAGCTTAATTATCAAGCTTAAGCTATTTCAATAGGCTCTAGTTCTTCGTATTTTGCAATATCGTGAGCTTTTTCTGATATCACTACAGCATAGCGGTAGAGGTTCTTTTTAAAGGTCTCATTACCGTAATCTTTATCTTTTATTTGATTTATAGCTTCACAAAGTTTGCTGTCAACCTCCTCATCATTCTTTGCAAGCTTTAGTTCAAATACATAGTAAGAACGTAGAGTTTTAATTAAGATATCAGCTCTACCTTTGCCACAAATAACTTCTCTTTGTACGTCTGTACCAAGCCACTTTAAAGCAAGGTAAATAAACTCTCGAAGGTTATTCTCATGAGTAAAGATGGTGGTATCGTATGCAATACTTTTTATTATCAAAGAAAAATAGTCTAGGATGTTTTTAGACTGATGTTTTTCTAAAGCTGAGCAGAAAAGAAGACCATTTAATTGCTGTAAGGATGAGTCCTCTGGTAGTAAAGGCTGTAATTCATTCTCATAAAAATTTGTATATAAATACTTTTGTAACTCAAGATTTGGAATACCAAATTTTGCACCACCAGGAAGACTTTCTTTAATGGTAAGGTATCCAGCTTGATACATTAGTACTCTAGGATCCATTTTAATTGGATTTGATGCTTTGTTTAATTGTTCAAATCTCAATACAATACCATTGTCTAAGCTGCTTAAATTTTGAAGTAAGTTAAAAGAGTGTTGCTTTACTTGATTTAGGTTTGAAATATCTTTTATAAAATTCATTACTAACGAAGAATACGCACCTGAAGTGCTCCAATATGGTTTATATGGGAGCGAATCCTTGTTAAAGCCATTTATAAATGAAATTACTGACCAAGTGTTATAAACATGAACAGAGGCTGTTTCTTCAAAACAGTAGCCGTCGTAGTTTTCCTTTAGATTTGTTTTAACATCTTCATAAGATGTATTTAATTGGAGAGCAAACTCTTTTAAATAATCACCAAAATAGGTATCAATTTCTGTATCGGTATAACCTAAAAGACTGCCATAGTTTGTATTTAGTGAAATATCATATAAGTCGTTAAAAGCAGAGAAGATACTAGTATTAGAATACCTTGTTACACCTGTAATAAACAAGAAACGCAGTTTTTCTGAATTTGCTTTAACTGCTTTATAAAAATCACTTAGAATATTTCTAACAGCTTCAAACTTCTTATCATCATCCATAAAAGAAGTTAGCGGTGAATCGTATTCGTCAATTAGAAGTACTAAGCTATTTTTTTCTAATAAATCGCAAATACTATTAAACTTTTCACTAGGAATGTTATCTGGATCTCTTATAAGT
>CACZXZ010000039.1 GCA_902785325.1 uncultured Succinivibrio sp.
AGATGCTCTCCCAGCTGAGCTATACCCCCACAAGAGGAGCTTTTACATCGCTAGATGGTGGAGGTAAACGGGATCGAACCGTTGACCCTCTGCTTGCAAAGCAGATGCTCTCCCAGCTGAGCTATACCCCCACAAGGGAACTTTTACATCGTTAGATGGTGGAGGTAAACGGGATCGAACCGTTGACCCTCTGCTTGCAAAGCAGATGCTCTCCCAGCTGAGCTATACCCCCACATTGGGCTTTCATCAAGATGGTGGAGGTAAACGGGATCGAACCGTTGACCCTCTGCTTGCAAAGCAGATGCTCTCCCAGCTGAGCTATACCCCCGCTTGATGAGTACTTTTAAGACAACGCTTGTCGTTAAAAGCCGTTACATTATATAACTAATAAATTTAACGTCAATATTTTTTTTAACTTTTTTAAAGGCTATTTTTTACAAAATAACTTAAATCGCATTTATATGCTTGTTGTAATCAACTCTAGAAATGGTTTGACTCCAGTCACTTTATGCCTTTGGCTTCTTTTTTCTAAAAATAAATTCCAAAATCAAAAATGGTATGAGAGCAAGACCTATTACAGATCCTACAAAGTATCCTATATCGTCAGCACTAGAAAATCCGTAATTAAACAACTTTAGCATCTTGATAATGTAGTTAGTTCTAAGTAGTTCTTCATTGTGTGAACCTACTGCATAAAATAAGGAGAGTAGAGAACAGAAAAGACCTAATAGATAGCCAAATAGAAAAAGTTTAAGGTGTTTCATGTTTATTTTCCAAGAGTGTTTTAGTGCTTAAGCTTAAAAAGGTCGGAATTGTCTTTATTTGAATAAGTGGAGCAAGTGACGGGAATCGAACCCGCGCCAGGAGCTTGGGAAGCTACAGTTCTACCATTAAACTACACTTGCAAACACGGCCTTGAAATGACCGTGTAATAATACAACAATTTAAAATTAAATTGCTAGTTTTCTTTTTATGTACTGAATACTATCAGTGATGGTATTAGTATCGGTTGCAGAGGAGGCTGAGGTTACACACTTTAAGCCTTGGTAGTCACCATCGATAAGTTCACCATAGCAAGTAAGTGGTAATACTTGACCTAAAATCTTAAGTCCCATGGACTTTAGTTCACGGCAGGTAGCCACGGTATATTCAGCGCCTTTAGTATATAAAGCCTGTACATCAGGACGACGTGATAGCACCTTTTGTACAATCTGACCGTAAGCAGTGGAAATAATATCTAAAGCCTCAGTTTGAGTACGATTAGTCTTCATGAGCATTTCTTGATACTCTTGAGTTAACTGATTGTTAATCTCCATATTGTCAGAGACTGCAAAGGCTATGGTGTAGGCATTAAACTTGGTTGTAATCTCATCTACTACACGGTTAATTTCAGCTAAACGATGTTGCTGATCTTCAAGTAACTCAAGGTTATGCACGGTTACAATGTTTACCTTTTCTTCAAGGCGAAGCATTTCAACTTGTGCAGAAATAAGTGGGTTAATACCACCTACAATACCAAAGATTTTTGCCCCAGATGCAGCTGTTGCCACAGACTTAGTACGCATTACTTTACGAGCTAAAGTTGCTGTAAAAGGACCAGGATCAACCGCTAAGAACTTAATCTTAGACATTACTACAGCATCTGCAATTAAGTTGATATCCTCTTGTGAGGTGCAATCAAGCACAATGGCTCTAGTACCTTCATCTGCTAATTTTTTAATGGTATTAGCAAGGTTTTCAGTGCCTTTTAAGTATTCTTTTAAATGTAGAGCTTCAGCTTTATATTGGAATTTTTCCGTAAATAAATCTGCAACACGACCAGATTCAGCAGGATACAAATCTTCAAGTCCTGCTAAAGATTTTTGTAGTGGTTTACCATCTACAAGAATATAACCACCTACGTTGGTTCTTCTCAAGGCAGGGAATGCTGGTACTACAATGGCAACTCTATCTTTATCGCCTAAAGCATCTAAAAGTGCTTGAGTTTCAGCACAAGTGTTACCTCTCATAGCAGGATCGATTCTTTTTGCATAGAGTTTAACTTCATCAGATTTTAGTAATTTAGCTGAGGAGAACACTAACTGATAACTTTGAAGAGCTGTAAGATTACGGGAATTAGTAGAGTAGACTAAGCAATCGTATTTAGCAGTTTCAGGATCTTTAAGTCCACGAGCACTCATCAAAGAGCAAACGGAGTTACCGTTTTTCTCAAGCATAGAGCCTACAGCGCTACCGCCTGTAATTTCATCTGCAATAACAATACATTGTGGCATTACATTTCTCCTTAACCTAATGATGCAATCTTTGCTCTTAATGTCAGTACGCTTGATGGTACTACGCTCATTTCATCTACTTGCAGTTGAATTAGTTTACCTAAGAATTTTTCATCGGAGGCAAGCTCTCCGCAAATGCCCACCCAAATGCCACAAGCATGGGCATTTTGAATGGTCATTTCAATCAACCTAACCACTGCATGGTGGTATGGGTTTAAGTATTTGGTTAAATCTGCGTTTTGTCTATCGGCAGCTAAGGTAAATTGAGTTAAATCATTAGTACCGATACTAAAGAAATCTACAACTTTAGCTAATTCATCAGAGATTAAAGCTGCCGCTGGAGTTTCAATCATGATGCCAAATTCTACATTGTCATTAAACGCAAGATTTTGCTGTTTAAGCTCAGTTTTAACCTCTTGAATGATTTTTTTAGTTTCTAAAACTTCTTCTACAGAGGTGATAAGTGGCACCATGATAGACAAGTTGCCATAGACGGAGGCTCTGTAAAGGGCACGTAACTGAGTTTTAAAGATAGCTTTATTCTGAAGACACAATCTAATAGCACGTACACCCATAGCAGGGTTATCTTCAGGTTTTAGCATAAAGTATTCAGCGGTTTTATCAGCACCAATATCAAGGGTGCGGATAATTACTTTTTTACCTTCCATTTGCTCAAGAACATTTTTATAAATGTCTAATTGATAATCCTCAGTTGGATAATCATGAGCTTGCATAAAGATATATTCACTTCTGAAAAGTCCGATACCTTCAGCATCTGAGGCTTTGATAAGATCAATATCAGCTAAAGATCCTGAGTTTGCGTAAAGATTTATCTTACGACCTGATCTTGTAACTGTGATTTTGCCACGGAACTCTTCTAGGTGAGATTTTTGAGAATCGTCAGTTTTCTTGATCTCTTTAAAGCGAGTAATGGTACTTTCATCAGGATCGATATAGATTTTGCCAGAGTTACCATCGACGATGGCAAAAAGACCTTCATATTTTGAAGTAAAGTTTTTACCTACCGCTACTATAGTAGGTAAACCCATGGTTCTTGCAAAGATAGCAGTATGTGATCTGTCAGAACCTTCAGTGGTGACAATAGCGGTTACAGAGGTTTGATCAAGCTGAACTGTTTCTGATGGGACTAAATCGTCAGCTGCAATAATGACAGGACCATCATTTTTATAATCGATGCCGTGGTGTTGTAATTTACCTGCGTGCATCATGAGAATTTCTTTAACACGTCTTGAAATATCGATTACATCGGCAGCGCGCCCCTTCATGTAATCGTTATCCATTTGCAGAAATTGCTTTTCAAATTTATGGGCTACAACTGTGACAGCGTATTCAGCGTTAGCGTGCTCATCTGTAATTAACTTATTGATAGAGGAGACATAGTCAGGATCATCGAGCATCATTTGGTGAATTTGGAACACTACCGCATTTTGTTCACCTAATTTCTCAATAGATGCTTCATAAAGAGTGGCTAATTGAGAGATAGCGTGTAATCTTGCTTTTTCAAAACGGTCACACTCTTTTTGAGTATCTTCTACATACTCTTTTTGTAAACCAGCATTCGTGCGCTTAATAAAGGCAATCTTACCAAAGGCAATACCCTTATTAGCAACGGTGCCCTCTAAAATTAGATTCAGATGATTATTGTTCAAAGCTGTCACCTTAAAGTAGCTATGGATACTTATCCATTATACAAAGAACGCTAAAAAATAAATGCTATGTTGTCTCAAATTTAATCTTAGTAAAGTATAAATTCTAAGATGTAAAAATGTGCTTTCAGTGGTAAAATAAGGCAACTTTTTTTTTGTATGTTGCTTAGTTTTAAGCAAGATTAACATCATTTGTCAAAACTCTTTAGGTATATCATGACAGTTAAAACAAGATTTGCCCCTTCACCTACCGGCTTTTTACACGTAGGCGGTGCACGTACAGCATTATTCTCCTGGCTATATGCAAGACATTGCAATGGTCAATTTGTTTTACGTATTGAGGACACTGATAGAGAACGTTCCACTCAAGAGGCTATTGACGCCATTATCGATTCCATGAAGTGGATTGATTTAAAGTGGGATGAAGGTCCTTATTATCAAACTAAGCGTTTTGATAGATATACTGAAGTTATCAATAAGCTTTTAGCTGAAGGCAAAGCTTACAAGTGCTACTGCTCTAAAGAAAGATTAGAGAAGATGCGTGACGAGCAAATGAAGGCTGGTCTAAAGCCTCGTTATGACGGTCACTGCCGTGAGGATCACACAGCGCACTCACCTGATGAGCCATATGTAATTCGTTTCCGCAACCCAGATGACGGTGTGGTAGCTTTTGACGATATGGTAAAAGGTCATATTGAGTTTAAGAATAGCGAATTAGACGACTTTATTATTCAGCGTTCTGATGGTACTCCAACCTACAACTTTTGCGTAGTTGTAGACGATTGGGATATGGGCATTACTCACGTTATCCGTGGTGATGATCATGTTAACAATACTCCAAGACAAATTAACCTATACAAAGCTTTAGGTGCACCTGTACCTGTATTCTGTCACTTAGCTATGATTTTAGGTGACGACGGAGCTAAGTTATCAAAGCGTCATGGTGCTGTATCTGTAATGCAATACCGTGAAGACGGTTATTTACCAGAGGCTTTAGTAAACTACTTAGTACGTCTAGGTTGGTCTCATGGTGATCAAGAAATCTTTACAAGAGACGAGATGATTAAGCTCTTTACTTTAGATGCTATCACCAAGTCAGCTTCAGGCTTTAACACTAAGAAATTAGATTGGTTAAATGCTCACTACATGAAGACTCTTCCAGCATCAGAAGTTGCTAAAGAGTTAGAGTGGCATCTAAACAAGATTGGTATTACCGATTTGTCAAAAGGTCCTAAGGCTGAAGATGTAGTACGCAATTACTGCGAGAGAACTCATACCTTAAAGGAAATGGCTCAAAAGGCAGCTTGCTATTATCAGAATATTACAGAGTATGACCAAGCTGGTGTTAAAAAGTGGATTAAAGAAGGCTCTGTAGAGATTTTACAAGCTTCACTAGAGGCTCTAAAGGCATTAAGCTCATGGGATGCTAAGTCTATTGATGAAGCTTTAGAGAATGTAGCTAAAGCTAAAGAAGTAGGCATGGGTAAAGTAGGTCAGCCACTACGTATTGCTATTACTGGTAGTGCTATGTCACCTGGTATTGGCGATACTATGATGCTAGTAGGTCAACAAAGAACCTTTGACCGTATCCAAAAAGCAATTGAGCACTTTAGCTCTAAGTAAGAACATAAAAGGCAGGTTACCCTGCCTTTTTGGATTTAAAAAATGAAATATTTAACTGTATTATTAGCATCAATAGTTTTAACCTCTTGCTCAAGTTTCGAGTTTAAAACTAATCTTGATCCTCAAAATTTCAAAGAATACTTTAAGCCATCTTATGTAACAGAAGTTGATGAAGATGATTTAGCTACTGTACCAAATAAATCTTTAGGTATCGTAAGTGGCTTATCTTGCAAAATTAAAGATACTGATGCACAAGCTAATGAAGCAGATGCTAGAACTGAAGCTCGTAAAAAGGCTGTAGATTTAGGTGCTAATGCCATTAAGTTTGGTAAGTGTGTACGTCTTGAAAACACACCTGCCTGCCAAGTGTCTGTAACTTGTTATGCTGATGCTTTCATAATTGATGAATCAAAACTTAAGTAAGTCTTTTCAAATTGAGCCAATAGGCTATATTAAATCTCCTTACAAAGAGAAATTTGCAGTGCCAAGACAACCAGGCTTGGCACCTAATGCTATATCTACCATAGAGTTTTACCCACCCTTTAATGATGAATTAGCTTTTATAGGCTTAGAAGGCTTTTCTCACCTTCATGTACTGTTTATCTTTGATAAAGTTGATTATCAAAGCTTTAGACCTAAGGTAAGACCTCCAAGACTAGGTGGTAATCAATCGGTAGGAGTCTTTGCAACGCGCTCTCCATTTAGACCAAATAGAATTGGTTTATCAATTGTAAAGCTAAACAGAATTATTAAACAAAAGGGCAAAGTAAGTTTAGAGGTTATAGGTGCTGACTTAGTAGATGGTACACCTATTGTGGATGTAAAGCCTTATATACCTTTTGTAGACAGTGTTAAAGATGCGGTTGGCGGTTTTGCTAAAGAGCCACCTAAAATGCTTTTGGTAGAATACAAAGACGATACTAAAGCTCAACTTTTAAAACTTGGGGAAAATGAGTTTTTAGCTATTGAGCAATCTTTACGTCAAGATCCTCGTCCTGCCTATAAAGAAAAAGAGCAAGACACTAAAATTTATCAAGCCCGTCTTTATGAAATGGTGATATCTTTTGTAGTAAAAGAAAACACTTTACAAGTTATCAAAGTAGAGCACGCTTAAAACATGAAAAAGAATTATCAGCACATCCTATTTGACTTAGATGGCACCATCTACAACACTGAATATGCCTATACTATGGCACTTTTTGATGTAGTAAAGGCTCATGATCCTAATACTAAAGAAACCTTTGAGTCTTTAACTCGTTTTATGGGATCGTCAGCTCGTGACACTAACCGTGAGCTTAATTTTCATCAAGACGATTTTAATGCTTTATCAAGTGAGTGGGCAGAGAACGTCAAAAAGTATCTAGACCGCATCACTATGTTTGATGGGGTAGAAGGCATTATCAAATTATTACACTCAAGAGGCTTAAAGCTTGGCATTATTACCTCAAGAGCGCGCTCAAAAGATCTAACTTTAGCAAAAGTGTCCAATCCACTACCTACAGAGCTTGCGCCTTATTTTAGCTATGCAATAAGTGCCTCAGATGTAGAAAGGGCAAAGCCTTATCCTGACTCTATATTAAAATATATGGAGCTTACAGGCGCTAAAAGAGAGGAGATCCTCTTTATTGGCGATACTATGTCTGATTTTGAATGTGCTAAAGCTTGTGGCGTGGACTTTGGTTTAGCCGTGTGGGGCACAAGACTTCAACAATCTATTGTTTGTACTCACTACTTTTTAAATCCATATGATATCTACAGTGCAGTCTTCACGGAAGGAGTATTAGAGTATCAATGGTATAAGTACGCTAAAGAAATCCAAGCTATAGGACAAATTGGTCTTGCTTATTGTGAGAACAAGTTTGATATTGAGCGTTTTAAAAGATTGCGTGACATTGCTGCAGACATGGTAGCTACCATGACAGAGATCCCATCACAAAAGGTAAAGGATGCTATCTGTACTGAGAAAGGTTATATCACCCCAAAACTTGATACTCGCGCAGCAGTGTTTAATGACAAAGGCCAGATCCTGTTAGTACAAGAGGCTGTAAACGGTAAATGGTCACTACCTGGTGGCTGGTGTGATGAAGCTGAGTCTATTCGCTCAAACACTATTAAAGAAGTCCGTGAAGAAGCAGGTATGCTTGTTAATGTCGTAAAATTTGTAGGACTATTAGATAAGAGTAAATGGAATACTTCCTCACAGCCTTATCATATTCTTGCAGCCTTTAGTATCTGCAAGGAAGGTCCTGGCGAATTTACCCCTAACAGTGAGACTTTAAAAAGAGAATTTTTTGATTTTGATAAAATACCAGTTGAGAGTTTAAGAACTGGCACAACTACTATTGACCAGATAAGACTTTGTTTTGAAGCTTATAAAACAGAGCACTGGGTTGCAGTTATTGATTAGAGGCTTTTATGAAATATCCTATTGATTTACATACCCATACTATTGCAAGTGATCATGCTTACAGTACTTTAGTTGAATGTGTGCATGAAGCTAAAAATGTTGGTCTTAAGATGTTTGCCACCACCGATCATGGCCCAGAGGTTTCAGACGGTCCTCATCCTTGGCACTTTAACAATTTAAAAGTGGTACCTCGTATTTGTGAAGGAGTAGCGGTATTACGTGGTGCTGAGGCAAATATCGTAAGCGACGGTAGTATTGATATTACAAACGAGCAGGTTAAAAACTTAGATATCGTACTAGCAGGTTTCCACCCAAACTATATTCCAACCACAGTTGAAGAGCATACAAGACTTTATAAAAAGGTTATTCAAAGTGGTTTAGTAGATGTGATTTCACATCCAGGCTCTGCTAGATACCCAAGTGATTATGAGGAAGTTTTAGTTTGTGCTAAAGAGAACAATGTAGCGATTGAAATCAATTCCTCCTCAGATATTAACACTCGTTTTGGCTCTCATGACAATTGCATTGAAATTGCAAAACTTGCCAAAAAGATTGGTAACACTATTTCTTTAGGCTCTGATGCTCACATTTGCTATTACATTGGTAATTTTGAGTCAGTGCTTGAGATCTTAAAGCAAGCGGATATTAGTGATGATAAGATTATTAACACCTCACCTTCAAAAGTGTTAGATTTCTTAGAGTCTCGTGGTCACAAGCCAATTGTTGAAATGAGAAATTTCTTTAACAACTAAAACAAAAACGCCTACTTTAAAGTAGGCGTTCTCGTAAATAAGTTTTGTAAAACTATTCTTGTTTACCAAACCACTTTTGGTAAATCTTATCGTAAGTACCATTAGCTTTAATGGTCTTTAAGCCTTCAGAAATTTTCTCTGTTAATTCCTCATTATCTTTAGCTGTTACGATACCGTATTGCTCGAAGGTAAAACGGTCTGATAGTAAAGATAGGTTAGGATTCTTAGTAGTAGCTAAGTAGTACTCTAAAACTGGCTTATCGTTTACAGCAGCTGCGCAAGAACCTTTATTTAATTCCATGAAAGATTCTGCTGCAGTGTTAAATTGAGTAACTTGAGCGCCCTTAATCTTTTGAGCAAACATAGCACCTGAAGTACCGATTTGAGCGCAGATAGTCTGACCTTCAAGATCAGCTAAAGACTTAATTTGGTCTTTGTACTTATTGTCGATTAGGGCACCTAAACCTGCATCATAATAAGGCTCTGTAAAGTTTACGATTTTTGCTCTTTCAGGAGTGATGGTAAAGCCTGAGATAGCTACATCGATTTGATGGGTAATTACAGCAGGGATTTGACCATCAAAAGGCATGCTTGCAATATTGGTCTTATAGCCAATAACCTCTGCTACAGCGTTGATAATATCTACATCAAAGCCTACTAGATTTGAGGTTTGTTGATCCATAAACTCAAAAGGAGCAAAAGAAGGCTCGGTTGCTACACGAAGGAGCTTATCTTCATCAGCATTTGCCTGTGACATAGTACCTAAAATTGATAGAGCGATAAGAGCGCCTTTAATAAACTTCATAAATAGCCTCATAACAAAAAAGGATAACTTACACTATAATAAAGGTATGTAAGTTAAATGCAAGTGTAAACCATATTCTGCATCAATAGGTAGCAAAAGGAGTAGATCATGCAATTTATGCACAATCTTTCAGAGCGTTATGACAAGTTTAAAGTGTTCAGATACAACGTTAAAAGATCAAAGGACATTCGCAATGATTACTCTTATACAGAGAATGGCTTAACCTTCAAACGAGGTGAGATTAAATATTTAAAGGCTATTCAAAACTTACATTTAGAGTTATTTAGACAGCCTTTATATCCGTTTTTAGTGTGGTTATATCGCTTTAGAATGAGAGAGCTTGTAAGTGTTGTGGTTGATGAGAATGACAATCTAATTGCTTACGACTTATTCATGTTTCAACCTGTTGAAAAAGATTTAAAAGTGATCCACGAGATATATGTGGGTGTAAGACATAAATATCAAGACAAAGGTATTGGTGTTAAGTTAAGACAATACTCCTCACAATGCTATGATGAGGGCTATCTTGATGGTATCTCAACTTTAGCTGATTTTGATAATATCAAAGCTTTAAGAACTGCTCAAAAGGCAGGCTTTGCTATTACTAAGACCAGTGCAAAACCACTTGCTCATTATCTTTTCAAACATTTAACAAGACGCTATTAAGTCAAGTCTTAAAAGACTCTCCTATGTTTTTTAGGAGAGTCTATTTAACTATAAAGCTTAATCTTTTAAGGACACAAAGTACTTATCGGTACCACATATACACCATCTAAACTTCTGTAAGCATACGGTGTAATACCTGCTAATACCATTTTAAAGGCAGGCTTTTTCATCTTAGTTAAATCTAGTTTCTGCTCAAGTTTGTTTAAAGCCTTTGCTCCTTCTTCGATGCTTTTATCTCCACCTAACTTAATTTCAATCAAACCATATTGACCGTTATTTAAGCAAAGTACTGCATCACACGTTAAATTATCGCTATCTTTGTAATGGAAAATCTTACCACTAAGCAATGCTGTGTAGGATCTCAACTTTCTTATGCATAAATTTTTAAAGAGTATTTCCATAGTAGGAATATCATATATTAACTTTTCTTCAGACAATTTAAGAATTGCAACCACAATTGCAGGATCACAAAAGTATTTAATAGCAGACTTTCTAACTATAGCTTTAGTACTTAAATGAGGCTGCCATGCATCAAGCTCATCAATTATTCCATAAAGTTTAAATAGTTTAAGGTAATTTATAATTGTAGGCTTTGAGATAGAAGAATGATCATTACTTTTTATGCAAGCTTGCAAAGTTGGAATTTTAGCATCTGTGGCAATGGCTTTTGCTAAGGCTTTGAGTAATTGAAATACTTTTACAGGATCTCTTTTTAATTCATCAGCTTTTAAAACTCTGCCATAAATTAAAGTGTCAACATAGTCTTTTATAGCCTCTAGAGCATTAGTCTTATCTGAATTTAAAGCTTGCGTAAAACCGCCACAACAAATCATAAAAGATAGTTGTTCAATTGACATGGAACTATTACCTTCAATTTGCATTGGTGACAAAAATAAGCTCTTTATACTTACTTGATTTGAGGATTTTAAAGCATTAGCTAAAGCTTGAGATTTCATAAAGTTAAACGCTTTTTCATTTACTATGTATAAGTTTGGATAAGTATCCACAAAACAGGATATAAAAGGCTTTGTAGCTAAATTTATTCGCCTTGTTTTACTGTTTGTGACATTTTCACTTTACTGTTTGTGGTCTTTTTACTTTGGTGTTTGAGATTTTTGTTTATTAGAAATTTAAAAGCCACTTTTTAAAGTGGCTTTTTAATAATTACTTGGTTACTTTCTTAAACTTTAAGCGATGAGGCTGGGCTTCTTCACCTAAGTTAGCTTTCTTCCAAGCTTCATACTCAGTATAGTTACCTTCAAAGAATCTTACTTTACCCTCATCGCCATAGTCTAGGATGTGGGTTGCGATTCTATCTAGGAACCAACGGTCATGGGAAATAACCATAGCTGCACCTGGGAACTCTAAAAGAGCATTTTCAAGTGCACGTAAGGTTTCAACGTCTAAGTCGTTAGTAGGCTCGTCAAGTAGTAAGAAGTTACCACCTACTTGTAATAGCTTAGCTAACTGTAATCTACCACGCTCACCACCTGATAAATCACCTACACGTTTTTGCTGATCAGTACCACGGAAGTTAAATCTACCGATGTAAGCACGAGATGGGATCTCATAAGAGCCTACACGTAGGATATCTTGACCTTGAGAGATCTCCTCATAAACGGTGTTCTCGTTCTTCATTTGATCTCTAAACTGCTCAACATAAGCAGTAACTACAGTCTCACCTAACTTGATTGTACCTGCATCAGGTTGCTCGATACCGGTGATCATTCTAAATAGAGTAGACTTACCAGCACCGTTTGGTCCGATGATACCTACAATAGCACCCTTTGGAATGCTAAAGGATAGATCATCAATTAAAACTTGTCCGTCGTAAGCTTTCTTAAGGTTATTAACCTCAAGTACAGTCTCACCTAAACGAGGCCCTGGTGGAATATAAAGCTCGTTAGTTTCGTTACGAGTTTGATATTCAACAGAGGACAATTCCTCAAAACGAGCTAAACGGGCTTTAGACTTAGCATGACGACCCTTAGCACCTTGGCGAACCCACTCAAGCTCGCGTTCAATAGAACGACGACGAGCTGATTCTGCGCTTTCTTCCATTTGTAGACGCTTATCTTTTTGATCAAGCCATGAAGAGTAGTTACCTTCCCAAGGAATACCCTCACCACGGTCAAGCTCTAAGATCCAGCCTGCTACATTGTCTAAGAAGTATCTATCGTGGGTTACTGCAACTACAGTACCTGGATATTGATGTAAGAATTGCTCAAGCCAATCAATAGATTCAGCATCTAAGTGGTTAGTTGGCTCGTCTAGTAAAAGCATATCAGGCTTTTCTAATAAAAGTCTGCAAAGTGCAACACGACGTCTTTCACCACCTGATAGAACCTTAATCTTTCTGTCAGCAGGAGGTAGTCTTAAAGCATCGGCTGCTTTATCAATTTGAACTTCGATATTGTGACCATCATGAGCTTGAATGATAGCCTCAAGTTTAGCCTGCTCTTTAGCTAAAGCATCAAAATCAGCGTTTTCGTCTGCATATTCTGCGTATACTTCATCTAGTCTCTTTAAAGCTGCATTAACCTCAGCAAAAGACTCTTCGATAACTTCTTTTACAGACTTCTCCGGATCTAAAACAGGCTCTTGAGGTAAATAACCAATCTTGATGCCAGGTTGAGGTCTTGCTTCACCCTCATAATCCTGATCAACTCCTGCCATGATCTTGATAAGAGTAGATTTACCTGCACCATTTAAACCTAGCACACCAATTTTTGCACCAGGGAAAAAGGATAAAGATATATCTTTTAAAATTTGACGTTTAGGGGGAACAATCTTTCCAACCCTATTCATGGTATAAATGAACTGTGCCATAAATATCCTCATGTAAATGACAACATGATTGTATCATGAAACGCTAAAAATCCTAAGACTATGAGCATAAATATCAAAAGCCATCGCATTTGATGGCTTTTGAATTAGAGAAAAATGGAAGGAGTTTAGTTTAACTTTCTTGCAACATCTGTAGTGCAATTTGAGGTTTAGAATTTGCTTGAGTCAAAATTGTGACTGATCCTTGCTGAAGAATTTGAGCAGCGGTCATATTAGATACTTCCTCAGCATAATCTGCATCACGAATTTGAGATCTAGAATCAGATACATTCTCATAAATGTTTTCTTGGTTACGAATGGTTGATTCTAGACGGTTTTGAATAGCACCAAGTTCTGATCTTTTGGCATCTACTGCAGTAATTAAATAATCGATACCAGCAAGTACAATTTCAGCTGCGGACATAGTACTTACATCAATACCTTTACCATTTACATCGTAGTGGAAGATATCCTGAAACTGAAATTCGCTTACAGTTAGGTTATGACCTACTGGAAGTTCAAATTTTGAAGATCCACAAATTCTTTCAGCTAGTTTTGCAATAGAGTCAGTATCAAAACCTGTTGATAAATCAATCTTAATTAAAGAGCCAGGATCTGGACTTATCTGGAATCTTGCAATTGAAGCATTGCCACTTAATAAGTCTTGACCACCAAAGGTTGTATCACGAGCAATTCTAACGATTTCTTCGTTAAGCTCATCCACCTCATCTTGAATAGCTTGGCGGTTATCATCAGAGTTAGTGCCGTTAGCAGATTGAATAGCCAAAGTACGAATACGCTGTAGCATGGTAGTAATTTCTTCCATAGCGCCTTCAGCGGTTTGGGCATAAGCAATCGCATTTTGAGCATTACGGTTAGTTTGATTTAAGGAATTTAACTGTACAGTTAATCTATCAGAGGTTTGTACACCAGCAGGATCATCTTTTGCACTGTTGATTTTTAAACCTGAAGACAGATTCTCAAACGCTTTATCAAGCTTTGTGGTAGCGCTGTTTACAGAGCGTTTTGCCTGAAGCGCTGACAAATTAGTATTTAAATAAAGGGCCATTTTTCTCTCCAAGGTAAGTTGTAGTGACAACTTTTTGCCGTTATACCTTGGATATGAAAAATTCGTGCCAACTATTAAAAAAAGGCTACTAAAAAGTAGCCTTTTAAAAAGAGATTAGTTACTGTTGATTATTGGTTTTAAAGGTAGATAAGTTTTCTACCTGGTTTTGTGCTAAAACTCTAATCTCATGAACTTGTTGTTTAGAATCGGTGATGTGATCAAAACACTCTTCAGTGATAGTGTTGATATTAGTAATAGAGTGGTTTACATCGGTAGCAATATCAGTCTGTTGCTGACAGGATTGTACAATTTGCTCTGACATATCGGTAATGGTAGCGATAATGCCCATAATCTCCTCGATTGCAGAGTTAGCTTTTGAGCTTTGATGTACGGAGTTATTCATCTCCTCCTCACAAGAAGCTACCACCTTAACGCACATTTGCACAGCATCGCCAAGGCGAGTGATAGTATCGGAAACTTCTTTTGTAGAAACGGCAGTCTTAGTTGCCAAATCACGAATTTCACTTGCCACCACGGCAAAGCCTTTACCGTGCTCGCCTGAGCGGGCAGCTTCAATAGTAGCGTTTAAAGCAAGTAAATTTGTTTGATCCGCAATTGCAGCAATGGTTTTAACAATAGAGTTAATCTGTTCACCCATTTCATTGATCTTTGAAATAGCCACAGAGGTATCACGTAATTTATCTGATAGAGAATGGGTGGTGGTAATGTTATCTTGCATTGTGCAACGGCAAGTATCGGAGGCTTTTTCTGCAGTTTGAACCTCGGATAGAGTAGACTTTGCAAATTCTGTTACTTTTTCAATGGATTGCTCCATATTAGAGGTTGCCATAGCTACTGATTGAGCTTTAGTTCTCTGAGTTGCGATAGCATCAACAGTAGAATCTAACATATTTGAATTAGAGTACACCATAGATACCATCTTCTTAAAATCAGAGTTTAGCTTTTCAATAGTTTGCTCCATAGACTGAGCTACAACATCTACTAAGGCATCAATACTACCAATCTCATTTTTACGATGAGTTGCATTCTCGTGACGTCTAAAGTCACCATTAGATAATTTCTGTAAAGATTTCCATACGTGCTTTACTTCGCTATTAATGGATTTAGCAAGAAGCACTGATAGCACAGTAGGAATAATAATAGAGATAGCTAGAATAACGTAAATCGAGTAAACAATAGCATTAGTTTGATTGTTATTAGCTTTTACAATTTCTAAAAGCTCATTTGCCTGAGATAAAACAAATAAGCCTCCTACAGCAAACACTAAAATAGTGATGATAAAAGAAGCAAAAATTCTTTGTACGATAGAAATGTCACCAAAGCGCAAGGTAACAAGAGACTTGAAAAAAGGTGCGGATTTATAAGCTGAAACGCTTTTATTATTTATAGTTTCGCCAGTTAACTTAATTTTTGTGTCAGTCATACCAATCTCTCATTATGGATTATCACAAAGGCACAAATTAGCCACAACATTTGTAATATTTTAAGTATAGTATCGATTTTCTAGTTTATAACAATCTGTTTTAAATATCGGTAAACAGTCGTATTTTTTTATCTATAATTTGATGTTTGTATATAATTTTAGGTAAAATTCGTAAAATCAATTAATAATTTTGATCTAGGTACGATAAAAGTGGCTAAAAAAGAAAAACAGTTAAGTAATGTTATAGCTGTAAATCGTAAAGCAAATTTTGAATATTTTATTGAAGATAGATATGAAGCTGGTCTATCTCTTCAAGGCTGGGAAGTAAAAGCTTTGCGTGCTGGTAAAGCTAATATTTCTGAAGGCTATGTAACTATCAAAGGTGGAGAGATTATTTTATTAGGATCTATTATCAATCCTTTGAAAACTAGTTGTGCCTTTGTGGTAAGCGATCCTACAAGAACTAGAAAATTACTTTTATCAAGAAAAGAAATTGATAAATTAACAGGTGTAGTTCAAAGACAAGGTTATACCTTAATTCCTTTAAAACTATATTGGAAAGGCTCTTGGGCTAAGCTTGAAGTTGGCGTAGCTCGTGGTAAGCAAGATCACGACAAGAGAGATTCTATTAAAGATAGACAATGGGCTCGTGATAAAGAGCGTATCATGAAAAAGAGCTTTAAATAGTCTTTTTAAGTCTAATACTCCTTTCTATACTTCTACTCAGAAAAGCTTTGAGTAGAAGTAAATCTTAAATACTCTTTTCCACTAAAAGATTGTGCTCTTTAGCAATTTGACGTACTTTTTCAACAGTAAGTTTTGAGCATTTTGCAATTAACTCAAAAGGTACATTTTCTTTAATCATGTTGATGATAAGCTCAACTTGTCCTTCAGCACGTCCTTCTGCACGAGCCCTATCACTTCGTTCTTGAAAAGCCCATTCGTACATATTTATGCCTCGCTGTTCATCAGGATTTTGATTGAGTTGACTTACTCTTTTATCAATTTCTTTAACAAAGTCTGACTTTATTTGAGAATCATCGTTGATATAGTCTAAAAA
>CACZXZ010000040.1 GCA_902785325.1 uncultured Succinivibrio sp.
ACCTTGCTTATGCCAATAGATTAGATAAGGCTAAAAAACCTCATGGCGATAATTAAGAGACTAAAACCCTGTAGGTATAAATGATGGAAAAATGCAGGTTAGTGGCTCCTCCTGCGGGACTTGAACCTGCGACATACGGATTAACAGTCCGCCGTTCTACCGACTGAACTAAGGAGGAACTCAGCTTTTAGAAGTTTTCATGGCTCCTCCTGCGGGACTTGAACCTGCGACATACGGATTAACAGTCCGCCGTTCTACCGACTGAACTAAGGAGGAACACCTTGAAATTCTGTTTTCAAGCAGTCTTGAAAACGGGGACCATTATAAGCATTAAGCAATGATGTGTCAACAGTTTTATAACAAAAAGATCATATTATTAGCACACAAAATTTTGTATCTATTAGAAACATGATATTTAAGCTATTTTACATATGGTGCAAAAGTATCACCTTTAAGTTTATAAAAGTCTTTTTGCTTAAAGTTTAAGAAAAAGGCGTTAGTTGATTCACCAATAAAAGCTGTTTGTGGTAAATCCACAAAGATATCGCTAGGTGTGCACAAAGAGTCTGTTTTTGAGAACACATTGTTTTCAATTGATCTTTTGATGATCTCACTTAGGCAGATATAAGAATAAAAGCCTTTGATATGAGTAACCTTAGACTCTTTATTACCATCGCTACTGATAAACTTAATCATTACAGGTACTTTGGTAATAGTATCTGTTGGGATCTCTCTTAATCTTGAGATTTGCATCTTATCACCACGAATAGCAGCACCATGCTCAGGGATCATGATAAATAAAGTATCTCTTTTAGCCTTTTCTAAATTGTCGATAAAGTCTTCAATATCATTTAGCATAACCTTAAGTCTTGGTTTATAAGGCTCTGATCTTGATTGTCCTACAATTCTGTTACCGTCATGTAAGGATAAAACGTTCATAAAGGTAACTACGTTTTGAGAATCTTGTAAGTTTCTTGCGTTTACATATTGTGAAAATAGTTGTCTATCAGAATAGATAGGAGTGCCATCAAATGATTGATAGGCTGCCTTTAGCTTTTTAAGATCATAAAGGTGAGTATCAAGCCCTGCTAACTCATTTAAACTTTTAAGATAATCACCATAAACACCATCGTGATCAAAATATACTTGGCTGTTAAAACCAAGACCTTCAAGTGAGGTTAATAATTCACATTCAGCTCTACGCTCTTGGTACATTTGCTTTTCAGTTTGCTGTCCGCAATTAGCTCTAAGCAGGCGCATAGAAGCAGGAGTAGAGTAGGAGGACACTGAATTAAAATCGTCAAAAGCAAAGTCAAACTTTTTGAACACAGAGTGAGTCATCAGATCAGACACTACCACATCATCTGTTGCCATAGAGCAGATATTTAAAATAACAATATCAAATGGTTGGTAATTTACAGGCAAACTCTCAGGCATAGTTACAATTCTTGATTTTTCATGTTCAAAGAAAGTATCAAGATAGCTTTGGATGTTTGATGGGGTTACTTTACCAACTTGTGGTGGAATATCAGGGCTATTAGCAACCGCTACTTGAACATTAGTTTGTTCTTGAGGAGTTACGTACATAGAATTTAAGTTTACGTACGCAATTAGTGCTATTCCAATAATCAATACAGGAGCATAGTTTAGAATATCAAATAGGAAGTAGCAGGCAATAAAGAGCACTATGAGCAAGGCTATTAGCTTAAAGTTAATAAAATCTGTAATAAGTTGCTCAAAATTTACTAAATTCTCAAGCACACTTGCTTGATTGAAATTAAACAACGTCATATTAGACAAATAACTGTCTTTATAAAGCACGATTATGGCTAGTACACATACAGTTATGTAGTAAATTCTTTTTTGCCATGATCTTCTAAAGCTTACAAAGCCTAAGGCTAGTAATAACACATTATTTAAGATATCAAAGTTGATATAGCCTTTATAGAATAAAAAGAACTTAAAAAGGAAATAAGCACTAAAAGAAGCACTAATTTTATAAGTAAACTTTGCATTAGACGATATATAGTCTTTTAATGCCTGATAAGGAGCAAAGGATAAAATTTTCATTAGTTAAAATACTCCTTCCACTTTTCATCTTTGGTTTTATAAAACTCTTTTTGCTTAAAGATGATAGTTGTATTATTTTGATTTTCACTTACTGTTGAAGTTTGAGTTAAATCTTCAGATAAAGCCTCTAAACTTAAACTCTTTAAATCATAAAAAGCATTGTTTTTTATAACACGGTTGATTAAATCGGTAATAGCCATATAGCTAGTTGGATTTTTGTAGATAAACTTTGAGTGCAAATAGGTACTGCCTATGAATTTTACAAAGGCGGTAGCTTTGGTAAGTCTTGTGGCTGCAATATCAGTTCTGCTAAGCTGAGTTTTATCGTTACGTGTAGAGTAGCTCTCACCTGGTACCATAATAAGTAAGGTATTAGTGTTAGATGCCTGAATGCTGTCCATAAAAGAATCAAGTTTTAACAAAAAGTCCTTAAGTCTTGCATCAAAGTTGTAAGCGTTGTCCTTTAAGGTTAAAGAGCTTAGGTGTATATAGGTAAATCTTGGACCAAAATCCATACTTGAATAGTTATTTACATACATTCTAAACAAAGGATCAACATTGAAAACTTTTGAGAAGTTGATAAGTTTAGTAGGTACATATAAATCAATTGGATTATCCAGTTTGACTTGTTTATTTAAAGTATCAAATAAGGCATTACCAAGTAATTTAGTATCAAAAATACTTTGAGTTGAATAACCAATTTGCTGTAAATTTTTGATAGTTAAACATTTATCTTTAGGCTCTTTAGAAAGCTCACTTGTCTCTTGCTGACCACAGTTAGCATTTAACGCTCTTATTGATGTTTCTTTAGCGGTAGTTGCCGCAGAGTTAAAGTTAGTAAGATAAATATCAAAGCGTTTTAAGGCTGCATGCTCTTTAACATTGAGTAAAGTCAAATTCTCATTAGATAAACCATCTACTTGCAAGTACACAATGTTAAATGGCACGTATTGATCTTCAGTGTTTTGTATAAATGGTAAGTGTTTTTGCTGTTCTTTTTTATAGAATTGCTCTAAATATCTAGTGAGGTTAGATTGGGTGTAATTACCACGTTGCAACACTAAATCTTGCTCATTGTTCTTATTTTCAGCTATAAAATCTCTGTTGATGGTTACCATTTCCTCTTGATTTAGATTTTGCTTTAGATGTTGGTAATTAACTATAGCTGTAGAAATCATTAGAATTAGCACTACGGTAGTAGAACGTACATAGCGGTTTAAAAATTTTAGTACTAATACACCAGCAATAAGTCCAAAGATGAGCTTGAAATTTATAAAGTCATACAAGAATTCAAGCATATAACTTAAGGAGAAACCTTTTAAGTTAGTACTTTGAGCAAGCATCTGTTCAATACTTGGCAAGTAGCTGTCATGGTAAAAAACAGCAATGGTTAAGAGCACAAAGATAGGGTAGAGAACTTTGCTTATGACTTTGTGTTTAAAGTGAATACACAATAAAGTAAAAGCAAGTAAGTTATACCCAAGATTAAAATCAATATAACCTAGGATATAAATAACTATCTTAAAGATATATAAGGCATTAAAAAAGGGAGCGCCTTTAACATTAAACGCAAAATAAGTATTTAAAAACTTACTCATACTTTATTTCTTTTGGTTAATATACAAATTGAAGCTACCACAATCGTTTAAGTTACTCTTAAATTTAAAGAGATTTGAAATAAAGTTTTTAAAACGATGTAGGTGAGTTTTTAGTAAAAATCCTACTGGAATAAAAATTAAGGCACACAGCAACACTAATTGCAAAATATCGCTAAAAGCTAAAGAACTAAACAGCATCATGCTCTCCTAAAAGTAAGGTTAGATCACAAGGTGTTGGGGTAATAGCTTCCTGCCCCTTAGCCATTTCCTCAAAGCTCTTAAGATTTTTCATGGCTTCATTTTTATTAAAGGTAAGTTGCAACATCTTAACTATAGCTTTTTCATCTTGAGCATCTAAGACTTGAACTTGATTTAGTTCAATCTTATTGATGTTATCTAAAATATCCTGACCTTTATAGTAAGCTTGAATTTTCTTAAAGAGTGTTTCTTTAGGCACATTAAAGGTGTGATTTAGTGCTACCTCAATTTCACCATCTCTACAAGTTGGGAAGTAAACAATCACTCTGTTTTTACTAATAGAGCAGTAGTCGCCGTTTCTTTTTGGCGTAAATTGACTGGCGCACTCTTGAATAGTAAAGCTGTCATTACAAGTAAGAACAGCTAGGCATCCATCATTATTTTTAAGATATCTTGAAGTGGTTAAAAAATATCTTACTTTTTTAACAAATTCATCAAGAACTAAAAAGCCTTTAGATTCTCTATCTAATAAATGGTATTCATCAAGTAAAGCTTCAAAAGAGCTAGTAATAGTTCGATTAAATTTCAAAGTTTTAACCATTGGCAACATGGCGTTGATATAAGGTGGTTTTGCTTGAGACTCGAAAATAAAGTTAGCGCCACAAGTTAGCATAAATTGCTCAGACTTAGCACGAATACCAGCTTCTTTTTCAAAAACTATAATCTTAAGTAAATTACCTCGGGTAACTCTTAAGGTATAAATTGCTTTACACAATTCGTCAATTTCATTACGACTAGTAACGGTAAAACAAATCATGGCAGCATTGGCTTTAGTAGAGGCTGCCTCTAATAGTTGTTGATTAGAATTGAAGTGGTAGACGTTATCAAATAATGACTGATCAAAGGTTTTAGCAAAATCCTCTAAAGTCTCATAGCAGTCATTTTCGTCATTTGCGGTGGTGGTTTTGGCGGTTAAATCCACAGTTTCAAAACCAGTGTCCTTTAAATCTAGTAAGTTCTCACCTTGACTTATAGAACCGTCAAGTCCTTTCCAAAAGATAGTATTTAAAGCATATTGAGAGGGCAGTGCACTTAATACTGCCATACCACCTAAAAAAGGTAAGTTTTTCAAAAAGAAACTGGTACATTCTTTTTGATTTAAACCAAAAGATACTAAAAGAATAGTTTGCCCATTTTCTTTGGCAAATTCATCAAGTTCACTTATACACTCAATTCTTTGTCTATCATTTAAGTGAATGTAGTTAGCATCATTAAAGACCGCTACAATTAAACTTTTGGCATAATTTACGTACATAAATTTAAGATCAAAGGCTAAGCTTTGAATAAAGTTTTTCTTGTATTTATTTTCATAAACATGGGCTTTAACTTTGTCTAAAGCCTTTTTATTATGAAAATTCTCTACAATATCGTCTCTATTAATTTCATCTAGAGCGATAAACTTTAATAAATCTTTTTCAGCATTAGCTAAAAGAGCATTGATAGCAAAGTCAATGGCTACAACTTTATTTTGACAGCTTACTAGATAAACATTAGAGAAATTAAGTTTCTGTAATTGATCTGTAAGATTTAATATTCCTAAATTCATATTGATTACCACTGAACAATTGCAGTTGGTCCTTGTGGTGGCATATTCAAATCACCATTCCATTTATCAAAGAACCATCTAAAGTATAAAACGCCATTTACAGGAGAGTAGTCCTCAGATTTGGTTGCATCAAAGGCTGCTCCTACTACAAGATGTGAAGATAGTCTTTGCTCAATCGCAAATTTAATACCACCACCAAAACTTACAGAACTATCAGAGCTATTTTGAGCGTACAGATCATCTAAATTGTATGGACTAATCATGGATTTTAGAGGGTATCTTTCACTGCTATTAGTCTTAGCATAGCTTATAGATCCTGAGAGTTCCACCATATAGGAGGTATTCTCATGCCTTCTTAAATAACGCAAAAAAAGTGATCCACTTAGATAAGTTTGTGGGGAATAATAACCACCTTGTGAGAAAGTATAATCACTCAAGTCTTTGTCATAATGCATGAACATAATACTTGGTGATAATGTTACTCTTTCATTCTTTTGGTTATAGATATGGTGGTAGTAGCCTGCCATTATGGTTACATCATAGTTATCCTCAATGTTTTTACCTTTTATGCTTTCAAGGTAAGCATTAGACCATATACCACTATCATCATTGATAAAATAACTTGTAGATAAAGATACGCCAGTACGTTTTACCGCACCATAGGCAATGCCTGTATTAGGATCTCTTTGTCCAAAATAGGAGAGGACGGAGTTTTCTTTTGCGCGCCTGAAAACTGAAGGTTTAAAAGTCCAATCTCCCTTTTCAAGATATAAGGTAGCACCACCTACGATATCGTTATTTTTAAAGCTATTATTTGAGACTTTAGGGGCTGTACCTAAATCTAAATGGAATAACTCATTGTCGTAAGCTACCCCAAAAGTATGATTAGATTTCTTTTGAGAACTAGTGTCTTTACAGCCTGAGACAAAACAAGTACCAAACATGTCCTCGTACTCTTGACCTGACAAGGAGCCAGGATCTAAAGAGGTGGTATCCATTTGTACTTGAACTCGTCCACTAAAGGCTGGGAAGCTTAAATTTAGCATATTTACAAAGCCTTTATTGTCAGAGTAACCACTGTGACCTGAATCCCTTAAAAATCTAATTCCTTCCGTTAAAATGATATTATTACGCTGATAGTATTCACTACCATTAGACTTTAAGCTCTCTTTAAGCCAATCTTCCTTCTCATCACTTGTAAGTAGGGCATGGGTGTATTCACCATTGTCGTTATATTCAGACTCTTTACCTTCGTACACAGCAAGGGCAGTTCTGTAGGTATTACTTAAATCTTCATCACTTGAGCCCACCTCTTTTTGAATATTAGCTAAATTTGCCAAGATCCAAGCTTTGGTACGATTTTGCTCAGCATCCTTAGTAATTAAATCTTTTGGATTTAAAAGAGAGGTTTTATTAGCAAGTTTTAAAACTTCTTCTGGTGCAGTGGATTTGCCTTCCTCAACAGCTTGATTGGTAACAGCCATGAGATAGACACGAGAGGCTTTTAATTTATCCCCAAGTTCATAATATAAATTAGCTAGAGCGCGTTGATTATCAAGGCTTAAACTGTCGTTTTTAGCTAGTAATTTATCGGCATAGAATATAGCTTCTTTTTCATTGCCTAATTCTTGCTCAATTTGAGCAACCCTAAAGGTGGCATAATCTAAACTAGGATCTTCAGTGATGGCCTCAAGATAAGTAGCTAAAGCTTTTTGCTTTTGATGGTCTTCATAAAGATAAGCTGCTTTTTGGGCTTTAGCATAAGGTGCTTTGACATTTTTAAGTTTAGAAATGGCTAAAGACAAATCTCCTTGTTCATACGCATAAGAGGCTTGCTTGATGTCTGTCATCTCAAGGTAACGAGCTAAATTGTTATCAATACTATCGCTTTGACCTTCAAAAGGGGAGAGTACTAAATAAGCATCTTCAGGATTGTTTTTACCAGCTAGATACAAAGAGTAGGCAAAGGCATACTCACTGTCAATCAAGGTTTTGTTATGAATTTTTTTAAATACTAAATCTGCCTTTTCTTCCCCTAAAGTCTCAAGGGTAAGATTTGCTTGTTCATAATATAACCAAGGGTTATCTGGATCTAGTTTTAAAGCCTCTTCGTAAGTTTTAATTGCAGAGTTTTTATCACCTTGTGCTTGCAAAGTCTTAGCTTTATCAACTAAAAATTGAGCTTTAAGTCCTTGCATTGATTGTCTAATACGGATAACTTCATCATTAGACTCACTGTAGGAGGCTTTTAAAGCTTGAGCTCTTGCTCTATCAAAGTTTTGCTCGTCTTTTAAGTTAGTGTAGACTCTTGCAAGTCCCACATATGCATAAGGAGATTTACTATTGATAGATGCTGCCTTTTTATAAGAAACTAAAGCTTTATCTAGCTCATTATTTGCAAGGAAAGTATCACCTTCTTCTACAGTACGGTAATATTTACTTGTTTGTAGAATTTCTTTCCAGTAACTTGCATCTGCATTGCTAGGATCTGTATTCAAAGCTTTTTCAAGTTTCTTCTGTGCAGTTGTAGTAGTTTTAGGATCATCAATTTCTTTAAGAGCTGTATTAGCTAAAGCTTGAGCTTTAAAAGTGCCAATATCTTTTAATAGTTGCACTTTAAAATTGGTTTCATAAGGTATTTCATCAAAGATTCTTTGTAAGCCTACAATCGCTTCATTTTCTCTACCTTCAATGTTGCCAAGCATCTTGTAATAGCGATAACGTAAGTTATGCTCTACAGGCTCACCATTAAAGGTATTTTGAATATCCATTACCGCAGCTTCATAATCTTTATTAGTTTCATGCATGTAGAAAGGTTGTAACTTCATCTTCATGTTAGAGGAAGTTACCTCTACTAAAGCTTGAGATTGCACGCATTCAAAGGAAGCCTTTTGTGCATGGCAAAGCTTATCACTAGCTTCAATACCTTCGGTTCTTGCAGCTCCTCCTTGATTTAATTTAAATCTAATAAAGGCCATGAGGTATTCTCTTGAATTTTTGCCTTTAACTAGACCTAATTTATCTAAAGCATAAGCCTCAAGAATTGGATTAAAGCTTTGTTTTGCAAAATCTTTTGTTTTGTTAAGTTCTTGTATCTGCTCTTTTATATGTTGAGTGTTGAATGCAGGAGCAGAAGCTTTAGCGTTTTGTTTTTGCTGATAAGAGGCATCATAAGCTATATCAGTTGCTGCTATAGCTGAACTAGTAGTTAACAAAAGAGAAAGAGCAAAACTTATAAGCTTTTTCATTTTTAGTTACCAATCAGTAGTGAACCATCGCTTGTAAAAGCAAATCTTAGCTCATCAATGCCTGTGGCAAATAGAGCTGCTAAATGCTCATAGTTTTCAGCTTTTGAAAACTTATGTGCCTTTATTTGAGATCTTAGGTAATCTTTAACCTTATAGTCACAGATATTCAATAGACTTGTGATGGAGATTAAAGCATTTTGTTTAAAAATCTCTTGAGTATAAAAATCTACCTTTAAAGGAGTTTTTAAGTCCTTTTGAGTTTGAGAAATTAGATTCTCAAAAGTAGGTAGCAATAAGCGTCTGTTAGGATCAGATTTACTGCTTATAGATAACCAAAGATAAAAATTCATCGCCTCAAGATAAGCTTTAGTATTTTTATCAATGATAAAATCACCACTTTGATTGAACTTTAATTGATCTGGTACAAAGCCTAAACCAGATGCTTTGATAACAGCTTTAATGCTATCAAAGTATAATTCTTTAAAGTCCTCATCTACAGTGGCAATTTTTTGTAATACAAAAGGAGCATAGGTACTTGAGTTTAAAGTTAAAAGCTCACTGCTTGCACTTTTTGCATATGGGGTAAGAACTTTACCAAATAAAGCATTAGTGCTAGTACATTGTGCTTTAACTGAAGCTAAAATTGCTTTTGCTTCTGTCAAATACTTACTGTCATTAAAAAGCTCACTAGCACAAATTAAGTCATATGCTAAGAACAAATTAGTAAGCGTATTGATACTGTTATCAGTAACATTATCATTTTCTACTTTACTAATTACTAAAGCTTGCTCTTTTTGAAGCTTAGCTTTAGTAAAGGCATAGAGCTTATCAAAACTTACTTTATCGTTTTGACTTAAAGTTAGAAACATGAATAGCACTTGAGCTTTACTTTCTACAGCACCACCTTCAGTTACCACTTTACCATCTTGATAATGGAGCTTTAGATAAGAGTCATACAAGGACCAGTCTTTAGCAAAACTTGCCTGAGTAAAAGCGCACAATAATACGGTTAATAAGGCTTTAATTAAAAGATTTTTCATCACAAAACTCCTTATTGAGCCTTTCTTAAATTGTTTTTCTTTAAGCGTGCATTTTGAATATGCTTTAATAACTTATAGCAGAAAATGCAGAATACAATGGAGCTAAAGATACACAATAACATCAATAACCATGGGCTTTCTAATAACATGTAGTAAACACGCTGATACCAAGGTAAATTACCTAAATAATAGCTCTCACCTACATCATAGCTTCTTGATTGATCAGCTTTAATTACGGTTAGAGAACCACCAGCATCTACATAGTTATAGTTGAAAATCAAATTCTGATTTACATTAGCCATACCTTTAGAGCTGTCAGCTAAGATAGCAACTACAGTTCTGTCAGAATTTAAAGGTGACTTAAAGGAAACTAAAGCACCTAAACCTTGCTCAGATTTTGCGGTGATCTTTTGTGCAACAGACTTTTTATCCTCATCAAAAGCACGAGGATTGTTGCTATTAAAGGAGGTACTAATAGCTTGTTTAGTCTTATTTAAAACGATAGTAGCGTTCTCATCATCTCTTAAGAAGTCTGGAACATCACCAATTACTAATAAATCTTTATCAGCAATTTTGGCTACATCGCTCTTTTGAGGATTTGCATAAATTTCGATATTAGTACATGCATAACCTAATTGAGCACCAATTCTACCTAAGCAATTTAAAAGGGCAGTAATTTCAGTTACATCGTTGCTATTAGAAATTAACGCTGCACTTTCTTGAAGATCAGCATAGATTGAGAATGGGTAACCACTTTGCCAGAATAAAGCTAAATTAGGCATCTTAGTAAAGTGATATAAACCAGAAAAATCGATAGTAGAGGAAGGATCGATCTCTACACGATTTGGAATAGGGATTTGGGTGGTACACTCATTATGCTTTGAAGCAAAAACTGACGAATAGTTAAAATCGAAAGTTAAAGTGTTCTTAGCGGTTAAATATGAAGTATCCACCTGGGTTTGACCAAAGATATTTAAGTTACCAATTAAAGGTAGGTTCTCTGTAATAGAATCAGTTTCTACATCAGACTTTAATGGGTAAGATTTAATCAAATGATCATTGATTAACAATCTTAATTGAGATAAACCTAAACTTGATGGCTTTGAGTACTTGTACACAAGATTTAAATCTACGTGAGAGCCGTTTACGAAGTATAAATCAGGTGGTAGTGACAAGGTTACATCAATAGGACTTGGCTTAAAGCCCTGGGCACTTAATTGACCATCAAAATCAGTTAAAGAGCCTAAAGTAACTTGTTTTTGAGTGTTAATCCACTCTGGGGCATCATAAGCTTTACGTTTTTCAATTTCTTTATAGTCTAGAACAGTAGCCTTTGGACCATTAAATAGAATGTTACCTACAGCTAAAGCTTTAGCGGTAATGATAAGTTCTTCACTTGTAGGGGCACTGATAATTAAAAGTTTATCTGATTGACTTGCTTTAATGTCAGCCATTTCGATACTTGGTGCATCTACTTTTGGATAATCCTTTAAAAAGTCAGGGCGATTGTCATTAGTTAAAAAGACTACCGCATGTCCATTATTTGGTAATTGATTGATAAAAGCTGGGTAATCAATACCACGCCACTTAGTGATTACACCACCAAAAGAGGCAATCACAGAAGCTGCCTTTAACATATCGTTATCAATTTTTTCTGGGAACACAAAAGATAACATACTCTTTTCACTGGTACTTACATTAAAGAAAGGAACAGGGAAAGAGGATAAGTCATTGGCAATATGTAACTTCTGCTTAGTTAAAGACAAAACTGTCTGTGAGGAGATATTAAGCCATAATGTGGTATTAACTGGGTTCTCACAGTAGTCTGAATAGTGACCTATAAATTCAAATTCAAACTGGTTCTGATCTTTAATTGCGTAGTTTTCAATAGGAATTAAAACTCTATTCTTTACACCTAAGTCTTCTTTTTTAATTGGGATACTCTTTTGGAGTAAACCATTTAAGTACACATTCAACTGAGAAATGGTAGGTATTAAAGATGGAGATGGTGTGTAATAAAGCTCTAAACTTGCATCAGTGATAATTTCATCACGCTTAATGTAAAATTGAACATTACGCTTAGGAGTTGAGCCTGTGAGGGCAAGTCCACCTGAGGCATCTGTCCAATCTAATTTTGCTAAAGATATTTTCTGTTCAATACTACTAATGTTTTGAACTTTGATATCAGTGGATTTATTGTCAGTCTTGTCAACAGCAAAGGCACAAGTTGAGGTAATTGCTAATACCAAAGCAGTGATGACTTTTGTTAATACCTTAGGACGCATGGTGCTCAATCCTCATTGTTATAAAATATGTGGGCGTTCTTATCAGAACGTAAAACTCTTCTGTCAAATCTAATATCTAATGGTTGTGGCAATAAGCTAAAGACAAACTTTAAAGAGCTTACCATTACCCACAGAATTTCTTTTAATCCATGAGGTACATTATTAAGCATCTTTAAATAGCCGTTAAAACCAAAAGTAACTAGCGTATGAATTCCGTGTAATAGAGTGTCTTGATGTAAATTCTCAAAGCTGTGAGACCATCTGTCGGCACAGGCAAAAGTACAGCGAATGTATTTAATGTTTTCTTCTTTAGTTTTTAATTCTAGTTGCAAACCAAGTTTATTATTGCTACTAAATTTTACTTTAGCATTAAATACATAATCCTCAAGATTGTGTTTAATGTGCACTTTTAAGCTCTGATCTAACTTAAATAAACTGCATAAATTCTTATTAGATTTTTTCCATATAGGCAGTCTAATGCCTAGACCTTCTTTAGAAAAATCAGTGATATCTACATTAAATACATAGCCATTATCTAATTCTAATTTTCCTTTCATATCACACAGTACACGAGGGGAGGCGCGCACTTGTTTTGCTTCTAAAGCTACAGCAGAGGCTGCACCTAGAATTAAAAGGTTATATAAAACCCAAAGTAGGTTTACAACTACTGTACTTACCTCACAGAAAGGATTAAAGATAATGTTATAGATACCATAAACTAACGCCATGAAGTTTATGATGATTAACAAAACATAAGGCTTTGATACCGACCAGTCAAAGTAGGTAGCTTCATTTGATGCACCTTTAGCGGTTACATTGAATTTACCGTGTTTTGGTGAAATTAGAGCAACTAAGGTAGGCACTGTGATATACCAAGACAAAATGGTTTCATATACCACGCCCCAGAAATAGAATCTTTTGTTGCCTTGAATTCTTTGATTAGTCATAGTCGAGTGCAACATATGTGGTAGCACAAAGGACAAAATCGCCAAACCAGTAGCAAAAATTACATAGGTATTAAAGAATAAATAAGGTAGTGGCGCTATCAAGAAAATAATACGTGGAATGCCATGCAAGAAGTGGATCATAGCATTAGCAAAGCAAATTCTTTGTGGCAAAGTAAGTCCTTTACCAGTAAATGGATTATCAATTCTAAAGATTTGAACCATACCACGAGCCCAGCGAATACGCTGATTGATATGATCTGCTAAAGACTCTGTAGCAAGACCTGCTGCAAGTGGCATACTGATAAAAGCAGAGGAGTAACCTTTTCTGTTTAAGCGCAAGGAGGTGTGAGCATCTTCTGTAACTGTCTCAACTGCGATACCACCAATCTCTAATAGTGGTTTACGTCTTATCACCGCGCAAGAACCACAGAACATGGTTGCATTCCAAGTGTCATTACCTTTTTGAATGAAATCGTGGAATAGAGAGTTTTCTGCAGGTACATCACCATGTAAGGATAAGTTCTTTTCAAAAGGATCTTGAGAATAAAAATGGTGAGGTGTTTGCACTAGTGCAATATTCTCATCGTGTACCATCCAACCTACAGTCATTTGTAAAAAGGCTCTTACAGGTACGTGGTCACAGTCAAAAATTGCTACTAAATCACCATTAGTTACGGTAAGGGCGTGGTTGATGTTACCTGCTTTAGCATGATTATGCTCATCTCTTTTTATGTAATTAACACCAATCTCTTTGCAGTATTGTTCAAAGTCTTTGCGCGAACCATCATCAAGCATATGAACTTTTAGCTTATCTTTAGGCCAATCTAAATCTAAGGCTGCTAAAAGACAAGGTTTTACCACCTCTAAAGGTTCATTGTAACTTGGAATAAAAATATCAACACTTGGCCATAAACTAGTATCTTTTGGTAGTGGATAAGGTTTACGATCTAAAACCCAGCTTACCTGGAAATAGGACAATACCATTACTAAATAAGCATAGATTTCAGCTAATAATAAAACAATGGCGCAAAAGGTGGTAAAGCCATCGGAGATTAAAATGGTTTTACTTATACGCCAGTAGATATATCTTGTGGAGATAGTAATAGAGATAAAGATCATGAGCATTAGTGCTACACGATTTTTTACACTCTTTAAGATAATCGCCAAAGTCCACATCAAAGCCACAAAGATGAACTGATAAGTTACATCAAAAGGCTGTGTAACAATCAAAATGGAAAAGATAAAGGAGATTATTAAAAGTGCTATTACAAACTTTTTATATCTACTAGATAGTAGGGTTGTAACTTTTGTACTGTCATTTGCAAGCTTTTGGGTATAGGCTGTGGTAACAGTAAGTATTGGTTTTACAAGATATTGATTAAATAGCCAATAAATGCGATTAGAGATTAAATAGGAGTTACTATTTTGAGCGCGAGTCTGCTTTATAAATAGTAAAAATATTCCTTGTACCGCAAAACGTACTGGATCAAATAACTTTGGCTTATTGCGTTTGATTTGTGGAAAATATAAGTCAAAACGCTTAAAAACTTGGTTGTAAGCACCTTTTTCAAAAGGTATTAGTGCAAATAGCAGTGTGTAAAAGAATAAATTTACTGCGCAGGTTATCCTATCGACACCATTTAGTCGCCAAGAGTTATATAACCTTAAGGGAGTAAACTCCACTCTAAACTTACTACTAATCATTGCCGTTGTCGCTTTGAGCTTTTTCACCATCTAAGATTAGAATTAGTTCAAATAAGAGTTTTTGAATATCTAAGCTCGAGGCACTGATTGGTAAATATTTAGTGATAGGCATCTGACGAATCAAAGACTGCAACATGCACTCATCATAAGTAATAGTGGACTTTAATAATTGAGCTTTAAAAGGACTTACTTGATATAAATCCTTTAAGTCATAATTAAGCTTAGACTTTAAATTAAAGTCATTGATAAGTAAAAATTCATGATCTAAAAGAGGATCCATATAATTTAGTCTAAAAGCACTGTTGCCATCAGGCTTTAGTAAACTTAAGACTAAATCTACTTTGTCTGTAAGAGAGCAACCAAGCTCATTTCCTCTAATGCCACCATCTATAAAGATGTAATCTAGTTTTTGTAATTGCTTGAGTTTAAATATAAGTTTATCAGCAATAGCATTGGACTTTGATAAATCTAAATCCTTAGCTTTACCTAAAGGCATTAGGTAACACTGATTCTCGTAGTGGTACACAAAGGATGGGGCATTTTTATCAAAAGTTTGTTGTAACAGAGCATCGCTCCAGCCAAAACTATCCTTTTCTAAGTTAAAAAAAGTTGCTAATTGAGGCTCTGCTTTTTTTAGGTTAGCATCTACAACTAAAGACTTTTTGTCAATTAAAGTACAAGAGTGAGCAAGCGCAGCGCTTACACTACTTGTGCCTACATTACCATTGATACCTTGAACAAGAACGATTTTCATAAGCTTTTGTCTAGAAAAGTTTATCTAATTTCTTACTTAAAAAGCTGTAACTCTTTTTTAGGTTAGAGCTTTTTTCATCTTGATGAAAATCAACATAGCTACCAATGGCGCAGTCGTTACTTAAGGCTAAGGAGGCAATATCCTCAGGTAGGGCACAAATATCCTTTTGATCTTCCTTGTAGATCTCTTGTATCTTGCTTTTAGATTTAAAAAACAAGCCTAGGGGAAGGGCGCCTTTAAAACAAGCTTTCACAAACTGCATGTGTGAGTCTTTTGTCATCTTCATCATACCTTTATAGGAGTGGATCTTATTTATTATGGTTTTGATCCTTGCTCGCTAATATATAACAAAAACTTTAACTAACTTTAATAAAATATGCTTAAAAAGAGCTTATTTTTCCTAATTTGCAATAGTGCTCATAAATTTAGAGAAATTTAAATTTGCGATTTTTAATAAAAATAAAACGTTTACACTAAAAGAATATAAATAAACTATTTTATATAAAACGAAAGAATAGGAGATAAAACTAAATTGTGCGTAAAATGCGTAGTAAGTTGCGTTGCACAATTTAGCTTTAAAGTAGAAAAAAGTGTGACTAAGTTAAGATTCTAGTCCTGGAAGCATAATAAGTGCTTGTTTTAAATCAGCAATTTCATCTCTAATTTGAGCTGCTTCTTCAAATTTTAGCTCGCGAGCGTATTTAATCATGTCCTTGCTTAACTCATCGATACGCTTACTAATCTCTTTGGCGTTAAGTTTAGATAAATGATTATCTTTCTCCCATTGCTTTCTTGAGATTGGACGCTTTCTATCTTCTGTAGGAGCTTTAAACGAAGATGTATCATTGATAGCAGCTTCCATAATGTCCACAATCTTTTTATGGATTTGCTTTGGCGTAATATGGTGCTCAAGATTATATTGCTCTTGTA
>CACZXZ010000041.1 GCA_902785325.1 uncultured Succinivibrio sp.
ACAGAAAAAACTGTAGTTCCCAAGTCTGAAAATGATGTAAGTCTACAGCAGAATGTCATCAGGTAAGAACCTCCATGGCTTGCTATGGAGAGTAGTCAGTTAAGTTTTGATAATTTTAAGTTGCAATGTTTGAGTGGATTTTAGGAAGAGAATGGAATGTTATGCTTAAAATATCAAGCTCAAGGCTTTATAGTAATACCTTGAGCTTTAGTAATGTCAATTAGTGAGCCATTACATATTTTACAAACTTAAGCTTGGTTGCATCATCTGCTTGATTGTACAGACGAACTAACTCATTGTAGCTTGCAGCATTTGCTTTAGTGGATTTACCTGCTGTTGAGGTAGTCATAGCACTAGTATCACCGCTCATTGGCTCTAGACCAACAGATGGTTGTTCATTTACTTGAGTGTCATAAATGCCACCAGTGGTTGCACGGATAGTAGGTGCACCAGCTTTTGACATCTCAAGACCACGGTTAGGACCTGCAACATAATCAGGCTCATATAATCTGTTTAAGCTCTTTAACTCATTGCGGTAATCACGCATCATGCTAAAGCCTTGATCAGAGGTTAGAATGAAGTAAGAAGCCTCATCCTTACCTAAAGTACGACCATTGTTGTCGTTGAAGGTGGTGATCTTTTGATTAGCAATGTAGGTGTTAGCTTGAGACTCACTTAGTGGCTTTCTGTATTGGAAGGTTACTACTTGATCGTCTTTGATATTCTCAAAGTTTAATACTAGAGGATCAAGAGATTGAACTAGTCTTGAGTCAGAGCCATTTTTAAAAGTATCTTTAAATACTACTACGATTTGGTGCTTACCTGGTGTTAAGTTTACAGTACGGCTAAAACGGCTGTAATCAAAATCTGATTTACCATCTACAAGCTCTACATTGTAGTGTACAGGTACTTTAAAACCAGCATCAGCTAGGGCATTAAAAGAAACTAAAGCACCTAGAGCTAGTAAAGATACTTTTAAAGATTTTTTTAACATTTTATATTCCTTAATTTAATTTGAATTTTTTAGTATAGGTATTGAGCCCCAACTATAACTTTATTCTCGTTGTAGCTCATATTCTCAATCTGCTTTATGCTATAGAACTTCTTAGCATGACCACCTAAATCCACAGCACCTTCTAAAAATACGTTGAAGGTTGGCATTACTTGATAATAGGTTCCAAAGGTTAAATCACTTAATAAATTAGTATCAGCAAAACGCTTTAAGCTATAACCTATTGTGGCACTAAAGCCATTTTCAAAATGGTAGTTTGCAATAGTTTCTAGTGCATAAAGGTGGTTAGTAAAATTGTCATATTTGGTTTGAGTACCGTTTAGGGCAAGATACAAACCATCACCAAAATTACCATAAGTTATGCTAAAACCACGATCAATCTTAAAAGAAGGTTGTAGTGCATTAGCAAAAGCATAATCCTTATCAGAGCTGTGATACATCTTGATAAGATTATCAGTATAAAAAGCGCTACCGTCTGTTACATCTTTCTTCTTTAAATCGTAGTAAGAGATACCGTAGGCAATACCAATACCAGAACTTGTAGTGGTAGCAAGGGCAATGGCTGCACCATTTTTCAAATCTACGTTACTGTCTGAGACATCATCTACAGCAGTTTGATAGGATATTCTTAAATCAAAGCCCATAGCAGAGAGGGCATACATGAATAAACCTTGCTGATAATCACCCCAAACGTAGTGATCGTGAGCATAGGTATTTAATTGATTGTATACATCAGTTACACCTGTGATGGTGTAAAAAGCATTGTCACCACGACCTAAGGTTAAAATACCGTATTGATGTCCATCAATACCGACATATTGACCTTTAGTTTTAAATTCGTCAAAACCATTGCTGTCTGTTGGCATCATCCATTCACTAAAAGCTACAGCATCAGCATGCTCATTGATAATAGTTTTACCACTAATACCAAAATTTACAGCTGTATGTAGGGTATTGTCATGGTTACCTTTTTCTTTAACGCTAGTTAAAGCTCTAGCAGCTCTGTCATTGCAAACCATAGCGGTGATATCACCAAATATATCTAGTTTGCTTTCATGATTGTCATAAATATTGGCACTGTAAGCAGAAAAGCTACAAGCGGTGGTACTTAAAATTGCTAAATAGAGTTTTGTTTTCATATGTTTCTTTATAAAGATTATCAGTTAGCTTATTTTATCAAAAATAATGCTCAATAGCTCATTAACATCTTTTACTTTATAAGTTCCACCCCAAGTGTCCACATTAGGGCACTCATAAATTCCATAACCCCAAAGGGCAATAGCACTGTCGGTGTGGGCAGCTGTAGCAGCCTTAATATCATTTAAATGATCGCCAACATACAAGGTTTCACATGCTTTAACCTGCAATTTTTGCATGGCTGTAAGTATAGGCTCAGGGTGTGGCTTTGAATGAGTTAAAGAATCACAACCTAAAACTAACTCAAAATTTTTACAAAATTCAAATTTTGATAAAACTTTATCTGCCATATCTTTATATTTATTAGTTACAACAGCAGTCTTTATACCATGTGAATGTAAAGTTTTGATTAAGTTTTCAATACCATTAAAAGGAATAGTAGTATCAGCTATGTGCTCTTTATAATAGTTTGCAAAGCAATCTCGCATAAAGGTTTCAATACCACTTGTCTCCCACAATTCTTTTTTTACACCAAGTTTTAGCATTTCACGCATACCTGCAGTAACTTTTGTGCGCAACAGTGCTTCTTCAAGGGGAGCGTAGCCATATTTTTTTAAGGTATAGTTGCAGGCTGCCATGATATCTTTGGCAGTGTCTAACAAGGTTCCGTCTAAATCAAAAATAACAGCTTTATAAATCATTTAATTTTGTAAGTATGTATTGTAAAATATTGACCTTGGAATTTTGGTCTTTGTTGTCTTTTTAATACAGTAAGGCTTCTATGATTGATACTAGCACAATTTTAGATTTTGATAATCGTGTTGAGCAAATTAAATCTTCAATTAAATCAGTAAAAGATTTTCCTATTGAAGGTATTTTGTTTAGGGATATAACAACTTTACTTGAAGATCCTAAAGCTTACAAACAAACCATTGATTTGCTATATGAAGTTTTTAAAGATCAAAAAATCGATGCTATAGCAGCAGCTGATGCTCGCGGTTTCTTATTTGGTAGCACCTTAGCTTATCTTTTAGACTGTAAATTAGTTTTAGTAAGAAAGCCAGGTAAGTTGCCACGTAAAACCATCAGTCAAACTTATGATTTAGAATATGGTCATGCAACTTTAGAGTTATCAAAAGACTCTCTAAAAGAGGGTGATAGAGTACTTCTAGTTGACGATTTACTTGCAACTGGTGGTACAGCAGGTGCCATGGTACAATTAGTGCGCCAAGTTAAAGCAGAGGTTGTAGCTTTTGCTTTTGTCATCGAATTATTTGACTTAGGTGGCGCAAAATTATTAAAAGATCAATATAATGTTGATGTATTCAGTTTAGTAAAATTTCCAGGACATTAAAAAGTTCTATGTTACAAGAGTCTTCCCCATATCTAGCTTTAGCTCGTAAGTACCGTCCTTCTAATTTTGAGGATGTAGTAGGTCAAGAGCATGTGATTGCAGCTTTGCAACATTCTATTGATAACAATAGAATTCACCATGCTTATTTACTTACTGGTACTCGTGGTATTGGTAAGACTACTATTGCTCGTATCATAGCCAAATGTCTTGAGTGTGAAGGTGGTATTAGCTCCCACCCTCATTTAGATGGAAATTTATGCTCAACTTGTAAAGCCATCAGTGAAGGCACCTTCCCAGATGTAATTGAAATCGACGGTGCTTCACAAACTAAAGTTGATGACACCAGACAGTTACTTGAGAATACTCAATACCCACCGATGCAAGGTAGATACAAAGTCTATATCATCGATGAGGTGCATATGCTTTCCCAAAGCAGTTTTAACGCTTTGCTAAAGACTTTAGAAGAGCCACCTGCATATGTTAAGTTTATTCTAGCAACCACCGATCCTCAAAAGATCCCAACTACGGTGTTGTCTCGTTGCTTACAATTTCAATTAAAAGCTTTGTCTATTGACGAGATAGCAAGCCAAATTGAAAAGATCTCCCATAAAGAAGGCTTTACTTGTGAAAGTGAAGCTGCCATTTTAATTGCTCGTGCAGCTCGTGGCAGTATGCGTGATGCTTTATCTTTGTGCGATCAAGCTCTAGCTTTAGGTAATGGCAAAATTCTAAGAGATACTGTGCTCTCCATGCTAGGTACAGCAAGTGACGAGTTAGTATCAGATATTTTAAGTTTACTTTTAGTAAACTCTAATAAGTCTTTAGAAGAAGTTCTGTTAAAGATTAGACAAATTAGTCCAAATTACAAAACTCTTTTAAATGATTTAGTGATTACTTTCCATGATCTTGCTTTATATCAGATGATGGGTAATGCACGATCACTAAATGTATTTTCAATTCCAAGCACTACTTTAGATAAGTATGCTAAATTATTAAGTCCAAAAGCCCTACAACTTTACTATCAAATTGCCTTGCAAGGCCTTGAAGAGTACAAGGTATCAAACGATGGTGCTACCACCTTTGAAATGGCAATTTTAAGACTTCTCGCGTTTACGCCCGAAAAAAAAAAGATTGGATAGGTGAGGAATTTGATATTCAGCTTGATGAATATCTAAATCCTATTATCGATTTTGATACCCCTGAAGATAAGCTAAAACAAGCGATTACCGCTCGTGTAGATCCTAATTTATCTACGGTTTTAGATCTTGAGGAAAAAGCTAAAGCCTTAGATGAAGCCGTTGCAAATCGTTTATCAACAAGCGAAAGTCAAGATCAGGCTAATCTTGAGAATACTTTTAATCCTTCAGTTCAAGAAAAAGAAAACGTTAATGTAGCTGATACTGCTTTGCAAAATGCCACTGAGGTTTTAGCTGAGCCTTCCTTGCAACAAGACAATACTCTAGATTTTAAAGAAAGTGCTTTAAACACTTCTATTGCGGTCAATGTATTGTCTCAAGATAATAAGCTTACAGAGAGTTTAACCACTGAAACTTCAGTTGAGCAAGTGACTGAAGCAAAGGCTCAAACTTTAAGCTCTGTTGCTGATACTAATGCTGTAGCGCATTTATCTTCCTTTAATCAAGATAGTGCAGCAAGTACTGCTACTCAAAAGGTTGAAAGCTCAGTAGTGTCAGAAGCTCAAGTAGTTGCAGCTCCAAAAGAAACTCCTAAAACTTTTGTTGAGAGTCAAACTCCTGAAGTTTCTTCTGAAGTTACACCTGTTAAAGAGGTAACAGCCTCTGAAGGTGTTACAGCCCAAAGTACAGCACCTATAAGTTCTGCTGCTAATAAAGATTTAGATTTACTTATCCTCGCTCTTGAAAATCAGCAATCTAAGATTGTTACTAGTAATAGAGCTAAAGATGGTGTTTATTCTAAGGTCTTAAATCAAATTATAAAACCTAAAGCTTTAGATATTAAAACTCAGGTAGATGCACCTACTAACACCAATTTAACTCAAGTAAATTTAGCTCAGAGTTTAAATCTAAACGTATTTGCTAATGAGAATTGTCAGGTAGATTTTGAGTTAATTGAAGATACTAAAGAATATATAAATCTAATCCGTAAGGTTACTGCATCCTACAGAGTAGATCCTAATTCAACTAGTGACGTTAATCGCCATCTTGAGGGTATGTCATCGCTTATCAATGACATGTCTAATCGCTCAAAGTTACAAAAAGAGCAAGCTCAAAGTAACTTTGTAAATGCTATCTCAAAGCTTCCAAGTTTTGATGAGCAAGGCAATATCGTTAATATCACAGAGGACAATGCTCAAACTACCACTGCACCTCAAGAATTAATTGAGCCTCAAGGTACTGCTACAGAGAATGCTGCTATTAAGGATAGTTCAGAGTTCTCCCTTCAAGTTCAAACAGCAGAGTCTGATATTGATAGACAATTAAGAGAAGCTCAAGAAGCTGCTCTAAAACAAATTGCTCAAAATCAAGCTCAAGAAGAGGAGTTAAAAGCTCAAGTTCAAGAGCAGAATCAAAAGCTTCATAATACAGAGGATATTGAAGACTCAGAAAATGTACAATCTGTAGCTGATAGCTTTGATACTGACCCTCAAAGTGTAATCGAAAACTCTTTGACTAATGATTTATCAGTTGAAGATGATATTGCTGTAAGTCATGAGAACCATCAAGTAAAACAAGTTACTCAAGAGACTGAAGCAGAGGATCCTCAAAGCCAAGTTAAAGCTGATACAACTGTAGATCCTTTAACTCCAGTTATAGATGAGCGCTCAGAAGTTGCAGAGAACAGAGTTGATGCTAGAGCTGCAGATCATTTTGATAAAGTAAAAGAGCCTTTAGAGCAAAGCTCAAATGTAGAAGCTGACGCTTCTATACAAGAGAATAATTCAGCAATAGCAGTAAATTCAGATACCGCTGCAGAGAAGGTAAACGCACAAGGTACTGTAATCAACACAGAGCCAGGTCAAGTTTCTGTCAATACCAATACTTTAGCTGAAAACTTGCAGGATAATCCACAAGCTTCAGATAGTATTGAACTTGAACTAGTTTCTTTTGACGATAACTATAAAGTAGATAGTTGCCAAAAGGTATATGTTAAAAACTCTATGCCAAGTCTGTCTTTAGTGCTTGCAAAAGTAAGTCAAAACTATGTGCCTACTAAAGAGGATTTGTCAAAAACAAATGAGCCATATCCTACTTCTTTGCAACAGGTTTTAGACGAGGTAATGCAAGGTAGATTTGGTACAAATCAAAATGTTGTAACCCAACAAGTATCACACGAACCAACAGTTGCACCAATGCAACCTCAACATACTGCTGTAAAAGCATCCAAGGTACAGCCTTTAAATACCTTTAATACCGCACCTGTTGCTAATCCTTTAGTTGTATCCACTCAAAAGGAGCAATTTAAAAGTGAACTTGGTAAAGTTACGATTGCTAATAAGCCTACAGAGCAGCGCTCAAAAGATGCAATCATAAATGAAGCAAAAGCTCAAAGTGATGTTGTAGCAAAAGCTCCTTTTGAGGATACTCCTACCTTTAATGCTCTAGAGGATAGTAGTGGGGATGTAGTCGATAATGTAAATCCAGTCTATGATCTAGAGGATGAGGAGCAAGAGGAGCAACCATTAGGTGCTAAAGCTAACCAAGCTCTATTTAAGAGTGATAAACCTACAGCTAACTCAGCACCTTTAAGTGTTGAAACTGGTATTAAAAAAGATGGTGATCCAAAAGATCTTAAAGCTGCTACCATCAAGCTCTTACAAGAAGATCTGCAATTTGAAAATCGCAGACTTGGAAGAAAACTCACATCAAAGGATTTTTATAACCAAGTAGAAGCTTTGGATGATTGGTTTAAAACCATCCACAAAGCAGGATACAACGATGGTCCTGTCTATGCTTCTTTGTGTTTCTCAAATAGAATTATTGATCCAAAAGATCAATACAAGTGGACACTACAAGTATCAACTGACTTTAAGTTACTCCTAGATTCTCCAGATTATCATCATAATCTTAGAACTAAGTTCTCCATCTGTTTAAATCATCCAGTGGAGATCACTTTAGTTCCTGTTGATGGTATGCCATCAGGTTGCCCTGAAGATCTTGCAAATCGTTGTTACTTAAAAGAGATAGAGAATACTCGTCTTAAGATCATGAATAACAAACATCTAAATGCATTCTTAGAGCATTTAGGTGAAGATGCTAGAACTGTAAACCTAACCTTATACACTCAAGAGAATGCAGTTGTGCCATCACAACCATAAGTGTCATCAAAATTAAGCGGCATAAAGCACCAATAGTTTGGTGCTTTACGGTGATAGATCAGTTGTTAATCCCAACCATTGGCATCTTCAACTTTTGAGGAGTTAAGTTTCATAGAATTCCAAACACGGTTGGTGATCTTTGATAACTTAGAAGATGTTGGTTGCAAGAAGTACATAGTCTTCATCTTATCCTCAGGGATATTTAATGAAGGATTATCTTTTAAATCTTTATCAAGATTTGAAATTGCTTCTGTAACTGGCATCATATAACGAATGTCATTTGCTACAGTAGTTGTAACCTTTGGATCTAATAGGTAATCAAACCACTTGTGGGCATTGTCGTAATGATGAGTATTAGCTGCAATAGTCCAACAATCAAACCAGAAGGTAGAGCCTTCTTTTGGAATTACATACTCAATATCGATGTTATTAGCTTTACCTCTTTGGGTTGCTTGTAGTACATCTCCAGAGTAGCCAACAGCCATACAGATTTCACCTGAAGCTAAATCGTTAATGTATCTTGAAGAGTGGAAGTAAGATACATTAGCAGCAAGCTTGGTAAGTACATCTAAAGCTTCATCATAATCTTTAGCTTTTTCAGAAGCTGGGTTCTTACCTAAAACATGCATTACAGTTGAAATGACTTCAATAGGGGAATCAATAATAGCAATACCACATTGTTTTAGTTTTTTAGAGTTCTCAGGATTAAATAAAATATCCCATGAATCTAACTTGAAATCAGCGCCAAAAATCTTAGCGATTTTTTCTTTGTTGTAGCCAATACCTACTGAGATCTCTGTATATGGGTAAGCATACTCATTGTTAGGATCTAGAGTTGCTAAAGCTTTCATTCTTACAGGATCAAGATTCTTCCAATTAGGGATCTTGGTCTTATCAATCTTTTGTAAGGCACCTGCTTTTGCAAGTCTTGGTACATAGTAACTTACCATCATGACAGCATCGAAACCTGAGTTACCTGAAAGTAATCTTGCTTCAACTAATTCATTACTATCAAAGACCGAGTAATTAGTGTTTAAATTGGTTGCCTTTTGGAAATCTGAAACAGTGGTCTGACCAATATAATCTGACCAGTTCCAAACATTAAGATCTGGATCTGCCAAAGCATGGGCACTAGCACCTAAAACAGCTAGACCTACAAGTGTCTTTGATAAATTCTTCATGTGTAAGTCCTTTAAATGTTATGAAGAAAAAAGTAATTTTTTTAGCATTATATAAATTTCACACAGCATTACAATAAAAAATTTTATTGATTTAATACTTTTATAAATCATGACTGTTAACTTAAAGTTAACACTCTGTTTTATAAACAAAAAATCTAGAGTGTAAATTGAAAAATTCTGCAAACTTTTTAGCTCTTTTAGAAAGGAATTGAATGCACTTAATTGGCAAATGTGAACTAAAGTATGACAAAGCTTTTAAGAATAGCTTAGAATTAGCTTTAAGGAGTTTGTATGGGTAAAGTAATTGCAATTTGTAATCCAAAAGGTGGCACTGCCAAAACCTCTACTGCGGTAAATCTTGCGTGTGCGTTTACTACTATTAATAAGAAAGTGTTGTTAGTAGATTTTGATCCGCAACGTAGTGCAAGTGTAGCTTTAGGTTATGAATATGCTGATGTTGAGCATAACATTGCAACCTGTATCTTTGATAACGTACCTATAGATAAATGCATTACGCCTTATTTAAAAGGTGGTTTTGATGTAGTGTTATCTTCTGACGATTTAGTTGCTTTACCAACAGAGCTTAAAGAGAGAGTAAATCCTCATTTAGCACTTTATGACACCTTAAAGCCTATAGTTGATAAGTACGACTATATTATTATCGATACCCCTGCTACCTTAAACTTCATCACCCAATGTGCCTTGTGTGCTTGTGATTATCTTTTGATTACTGTAAGCTGCGATTTATTTGCCATTGATTCAATGTATGCACTAATTGATAAGTACGCCTCAATAAAAATAGAGGGTCTTGCTCATTGTAATTTAGTTGGCATCATAAGAACCTTGTATGATAAAGATCAGCCTCTGTCTAAAGCTATTAGTTTTGAGTTAGAGCAGTCTTTTAAAGAGTTACTGTTTAAAACTTGCATTAGCTATAATCAAAAGATCTCTGAGTCATCTTCTGCTGCCTGCCCAATTTTAATCTACGATAGGACTAGTACTGCCTCAATTGAGTACCTATCCTTGTGCGGAGAATTCATTAAAAAGATCCGTAAACTTGCAAATTAGTTGGCAATTTATTGCCACTTTTTTAAAAGCTTATTGCAATCAACTCTGATAAAAGCCTTTATAAAAGCCATTTAGTGCTATTGGCACAGTATATGCTTCATATTAAAAAAAGAATATGGAGAGAATAAAAAATGGCACTATTGGTTCAAACAAATTTGTCCTCGCTTACGGCTCAACGAAATTTGCGTTTGTCGACAAATAAAGGTGACGAAACCACTAAAGTTTTAGCATCAGGTCTTAGAATTAATTCGGCAGCTGATGATCCTGCTAATTTACAGATCAGTCATAAATTTACCTCTCAAATCAATTGTCTAAACAGAGGTAATCAAAACAGCTCTGAAGGTCAAGCTTTAGTTGAGCTTGCTGAAGGTGCTTTAGCAGAGGATTACTCAATTCTTTCAAGAATTCGACAGCTAGCAATTCAAAGTGCTAACGGCATTTACACTCAAGAAGACAGAGATGTAATGCAAAATGAAGTTAATGAATTATGTCAGGAAATCACAAGAGTAGCCTGCAAGACTACTTATGGTGGTGCTCAAGTTCTTAACGGTAAAAATAATGGTTTAATTGGTGATAGTGGCAAATTAGACTTTCAAGTAGGCTCTAATGCTAATACCACCATCAGTGTTGATTTATCTGTATCCTTTACCATGTCCTCCTTAAATGCAGAGGTGGGTGGTGTAACAGATGGTATTGGTTATGATGCAGCCAATAAGACTTTTGATTTATCTACAGCATCTAAAGCTCAGAATGTGCTTGAGTATATCGATGAGTATATGGGCTTTGTAGATAGCAAGAGAGCTGAAATGGGTGCTGTTTCAAATCGATTAAACTCAACTATCACTAATCAAGAGTCAATGACTGAGAATGAATCCGATGCTCGTGCTCGCATCAGGGATGCAGATTACGCAACTGAAACAGCAGCTTATATTCAAACAAATACCTTGCAAAATGCTACCTCTCAGATGTTAGTGCAAGCAAATGCAAGGCCAAACTTAGTAAAAAACCTACTAGCGTAGTTATCTTATCGGGATCCCTGCTTGCTTTCTACAAGCAGGGCAGATGATACTTTTTGAAGGATTAATACCTTTAGTACCTATGAAGTAGAGGTATGGTCTATGGCAGTGGGAACAAGCCATAGCTCTAGCCTTCCTTTTATTAAACAGCGTAAGTAATTCATAAAACTCATCGAATTTAGGTAACTGTATCTCAGTGGTTCTGCAATTTTTAAACTCTTCCTCGACAAGACTGTCTAAAAACTCCATATTAAAAGCCTTAAGTTTGGTATTAGGTTTGCTTAGCTTTTCATGCAAGGTCTGACCAATATAAAAGGCTCCAATAGCAAGATGAGGGGAGATCTCTTTAGGTAGTGATTCAAGATCAAAGAAATTATCTTTAGGCTCTTTTAGTAATAACACTCTTGAACAAATAGTGTAGATACTGAGCATTAGCATCACATAGAGGGTAAAACCTGGATCGTTAAGCTTATTGATAAGACGAGTCGTAGCTTGCTCACCACTTCTTCCTTTAAGGTTGTTAGCTTCGTTTTTGTAAATACCATCTAAGGTCTTGTAGTGAAGGCCTGTAATTGAAGAGGTAAGTTTTTTGGAACTACCAACACCTAGTAATTTTGCAGCAAGAACCATCTTGTTACCCTTTTCGTGATTGATCTTGCCAAAGCATAAAACAGGATTTAACTGAGAGTGCACAGAGTGTTCAATACACCTTAAAATCACACGGTCACGTTGATTTAAAATTTGTGCAAGATAACCTCTTTCATAGCCTTGTTTGCATTTTTGTAATGCATCCAAGATGATATTTTTAGCGATCCCTGCGTTTTGTGATAAAGCATCTAAAGGGTTAAGTCTAATATTATAGCAACGCTCTCTTAGGTTGTTTAAAGCCTTATGATGTGTTTGATAATCATTGAATAAGTGATAATCATAGGTACTTGCCTGGTGGATAATATCAATCGCCAATTGTGTCAATGTATTAAATAATAGGCTGAAGTTAATACTAATCACTCTTTCAGATTTATTAGTGCTAGTAGCTTTAAATCTTCTTAGACTGTATAGGTATTTCTCTTTGAAAAAAGTGAAATATTTCTTACAAGTTTCACTATACACTTCCATAATAAGTTCTCCTAAAATTAGAAAATAGGAAAAAAAATAATCTGTGATTATCTTCACAAAAAATGAGTCGCCATTATACTAATAAAATTTTAATAATCAACAAGGATATGAAAAATAATTGGCAAATTTAGGCTTATATATGCGATATTTTGTAAAATTAATAGCTAAATTCAAATAATTAGCTAAGAATTAGAAAGTGAAAAAAATACTTTCAGTTAAGTGGCAAAAAATGAAATTATTGTCTTGATTTTTGAATAGTGAATTCAAAAGTAAAATAAGATTTACAAAAACTTGGCGACAAATTTCAAAATGAGAAATTAAATTTGAAACATAAAGTTGGATTATAAAGTCCACAAATTCTCAGTAATTGGAAATGTAAATCTAAGTTGAAATGGCTATTGTTTCTTGTGCAGAAAATTTAGATAGAGAAAGGATTGGTTAGGGGATAAACAATCCTAAGCTTATGCTTAGGATTGTCCAAAATTAAGCCTTTGCAGGAGGGATTAGACCTACTTGAAGATCTTCTGCGGTATAGATGTGTTGGTTATCGCAATAAACCTTACCGTCAGCAACCCCCATAATTAGAGAACCACGCTCGATGATCTTCTTTAAGTTAATTTCGTAGGTAACAATTTTAGCTGTGTCTAAAACTTCGCCCTTGAATTTAACTTTGCCTACGCCTAAAGCACGACCTTTACCAGGACCGCCTCTCCAACCTAGGAAGAAGCCAACTAATTGCCACATAGCATCTAAGCCTAAGCAACCTGGCATTACAGGATCGCCAGGGAAGTGGCATGAGAAGAACCATAAATCTTTGGTAATATCTAGTTCAGCTTTAACGTAGCCTAAACCGTGCTCACCACCTTCATTTTGAATGTCAGTAATACGGTCGAACATTAGCATGTTTGGAGCAGGTAATTGGCTGTTGCCAGGACCAAAAAGCTCACCACGGCTACAAGCTAGTAAATCGTTTTTATTAAATGAGTGTATTCCACGCTCTAATAATGAAGGCACAACATACTCCTATAAGTATTTTATGAAAACAAAAAAGTCTTTTTAATGCTAAAAAGACTTTTGTTAATTTGATTAGCGAGTACCAAATACAACAATGGTCTTACCATGTGCTGTAATTAAGTGATCTTCTTCCATCATCTTTAAGATCCTGCCTACGGTTTCACGAGAGCAGCCTACAATCTGACCAATCTCTTGGCGAGTGATCTTAATTTGCATACCATCAGGATGAGTCATAGCTTCTGGTTGATGTGCAAGATTTACTAGAGTCTTAGCAATACGACCTGTAACATCTAAGAAAGCTAAGTTACCTACTTTTGCAGAGGTTGCTGATAGACGACGAGAAATCTGAGCTGTAAGTCTCATTAAGATCTCAGGGTTAACCTGAACTAATTGCTTAAACTTAGTGTATGAAACTTCTGCAATCTCACATTGAGTCTTTGCTTTTACCCAAGCGGTACGCTTTGGATTCTCAGCTTCATCAAATAAACCTACTTCACCAATGAAATCACCTTGATTTAAGTAGCTTAGGATCATTTCGTGACCGTCTTGATCTTTAATCAAAACAGCTACAGAACCCTTGGCAATGTAGTATAAAGTTTCAGCTTTTTCTCCAGAATGAATAATTGTGCTTTTAGCTGAATATTTGTGAATATGGCACTGACTTAAGAACCAACTTATAGTAGTGTCAGTCTGTGGTTTAATAATTGGAGACATCTTACAACTCTATAATCAAAAAATCTAAATCGGCAAATATTGTAAAATTTTACATTCTGCCAAGTTTAAGTACTAATCATTCACGTTGATGGTCATTCTTGCATGATCCACAACAAACACCATTATATACAAATAATTAGAGCTTGTGTAAATTTGCTAGCACTTTGTCAAAATTATTTACTTGATTGTGAATGATTTTGTAAAAACGTGATAATTATACAGATAGTAAGTCGTTTTCTTTTAAGATAATTCTGTAAGAAACTAAAAAATGTGATATAGGTTGGATTTATTTGGTGCATTCTTATATCCCCGAAAATGGATCCGCTGTTATTGACTCCTTGAACCAGTGTGTTCAAGTTTGGTCTCAGATGATAATTTAGGCTTCCGCGGGCAATCCGGGCCTGCACACCACTATCAGGAAGAAACCAATGTCTAAGGATATCGGCTCAGGGTACAAACAACTTGATGCCACCCCAGGGAATTCTTTAGGTTTTAACCTTGATGTAGATACTATCAAACAAAATTTACTATCGCAATCGTTTGCAGTGAATTATTTTAAATTTAGGTTAAATTTTGTATCACACCTTACAGTTTGGGCAAATAAAGTTTTGAATAAGTGACTTTAATTACCTTGCCGTCAAATGACTTTTGTACCTTCTCAACTTTGCCATCAAATAGATATGGCGTGTAGTTTGTACTATTGTCACTTGGTGCAAAATAGAGAGTAGTTTGATTGTCAAATCTGCACTTGTCATCAGTACACTGTTCATAGCGAATTGCATTTGATAGCAATAATCCTATGAGAGCATGCTCTGATGAATGAAAACCATTTCTCCAATAATGAGCCTTTAAGTAATCTTTTAACTCGCCATATTGGTAGTCTGTATAAGTGTCTATAAAACTATTTAGAGTATTACTCATAGCTCTTTTCTTAGCTAAAGCTAAACTTAAAGCTGCTTGATCAAGCTCAGCGTATACCCACCAGGAGGCTTGCTCTTTAGTATCTGACTCAAACCACTCAATATTATTTGAAGCTAGAGCTCTGTTTAAGGTTGTTTTTATGCCATTTTCTGCAAATTTTTTTAGCTTTTCATCATTTAGCATAGATGCTGCAAGATATTCCATCCAAAAAGCTTTTACAGTATGTCCATAATCTGTGTGGCGACCAGTTAGATAGTTAAAGCACTTTTTATTATCAATACAGCCATGGAAACGATTATTGTCTTTGTCGTAAAAGTTTTTGTTGATATACCTTATGGTGTTTTCAATTACTTTAATAAAGTGCTTTTGATCCTCCCCATCAAAAAGTCTTAAGCTTAACAGTAGATAGGCATTTAGCTGATCTAGCGAAGCTACTAGCTCTAATTGCTCCTTTTTGTCAAAATGACTGTCTTCAAAGCACCACAAGAGCAGATCTTTTTCTTTAGAATAGTACTTGTCATAAATGAATTTTTGAGCTTTTTTAATCACCTCAAGACTTCTTTTGCTATGAGTAAGATATGCATTCATCGCAATACCAACTAGAGCATAGGAGAGATCTTGAGCGGTTTTTGCAGCCTCATTTTGCTTTACAGCTTTGCCGTTTTTAAACAATAAGGTAAAACTACCATTGTCTAAAAATGCGTGGTTAATAAGCCAGTTCACACCAGCGTTGTGTAATTTTAAGTATTTAGGATTGCCAGTTAAATTAAACAAAGCTCCATAGGCGAAAGTCTGTCTTGATTGCATACGCACATAATCAAGATCAAAGATATTCTCCATGCCGAATAGCTTTGTTTCACCTTTGCACAATTTTTGATTTCTCAAGCTACCGTCATTACATCTCCAGGTTGGAAAATTACCAACAGGAACGCCTCTTGCATCTTTGTGAAGATAAAACTTTCCTATAGCATCAATATGCTGATACCACTTTGTAGCACTTGGAAGATAAGACAAATCAGTATTAGCTATAGCAGTAAAAGAACAAACTAAGCTTAGGATAATTGAAAATTTAAGAATACCTTTTATCATTTTGCACCTTCGTTCGTATGTCAAAAATCAAAATGAATCTTTAAAGGTGATAGGAACTATGTAGAGTAGTTTTGTAATAATGTATAAAACATTATACATGCAATTTGAATTAAGAGTAGAAATATTAGAAATTTAACTTAAAAAATATCGTTAATTAGACAGTATCAAGAGGAAGTACAGAGAGGTTCTCTAGTTGGTAATTTTTAGATTATTCTTTTTTGCTATTTCTTTAATCCTCTTGATGGTGGATTCAGAGATATTAACAATAGTTTCTAAAGTCATGTTGCTCTTTAGGCAATTGATAATCACTCTTTCGTTATTCCTAGCCTCACCTT
>CACZXZ010000042.1 GCA_902785325.1 uncultured Succinivibrio sp.
GCGCAACCTACTAGGTAAATCAAGATCGTCTTTTTAAAGAGCTACTGATCCGTTTAGAATCAGCTTTTGGTTAAACTTTTAAAGTTGGAAACTTGAGTTTTTAATTTAACTATTTCTTTTTATTGTCTACCTTCCTTCCAATGAGACTAATTCTAGTTAGCTCTTTTTCAAAAAAGACCTTCGTTTTGCACAAAATTGATAAGGAATGGCTCCTTTAATAAATTCCTTTTTAGCAAAATATAGTGTGCTAAAATTAGTTTATGATGCGTTTTTAATCAATATGGAATTACTGTGCGACTTTTCTATCCTTTATCTTTAGCTATTTCTCTAAAGTATGTCTTCAATAGCCAAGCTCACCGTTTTGCGTCCTTTGTAGCACTACTTTCCATCTTAGGTATTACCTTAGGTGTGGCAGCCTTAATCATTGATACTTCGATTATGCAAGGGCTTCAGAACAACTTAAAACAAGTGGTTCTAAACAATACGGCACATGTAATTGTAAAAGCACCCTACGCTGACAGTGATAAGCTCTTAAGTCTTGATAAAGTTGTAGCTTGCGCTCCTTATCTTGAGGATGAAGTGTTATTACAAACTAGTAAAAAATTAGCTTTAATCACACTTGCTGGCGTTGATACTAAAAATCTACACATAAAAAACGGCTATTCAAAAGAATCTTTAAAGTTAGCTTCAATTCCACAAAAAGGTAGTTTCACTCTTAATGCACAGGCTAGCATTTATTTAAATAATGAACTTGGTTTAAACACTAAAGTACGTCTTATCAGCACTAAAAATGCTCGTTATACGCCTTTAGGTATTACCCCAACTCAAAGAATTTTTACTTTAAAAGAGTATTTTCCATCTACCTCAAATCAGACTATTGCCCTTGGCAATTACGACGATGTAAGACGCTTACTTAGATACCCTAAAAAATACCCATCTGTAAGATTGTGGCTTGTAGATCCTTTTGAGATTGATAAAGTAAGCAAAAAGCTTTCACAAGAAGGTTATGAGTTTACAACTTGGCAACATAGCTTAGGTGAGTTTTTTAAAGCTGTGGCTATGGAAAAACTTACCATGGCAATTATGATCTTTTTAGTAATTGTGGTAGCAGCCTTTAACATTCTCTCAGCTCTTTCAATGATGGTGAGTGCAAGACTAAATGAGATTGCTATCTTAAAAACTCTAGGTCTTAACAATAGAAAAATCTTAACTATCTTTTTAAATGCTGGTCTTTTTGTAGGAGTGATAGGAACTGCCTTAGGTACTATCCTAGGTGTTATTGCTACCTACTTTGTAGCTAACAATTTCTTACAAGGCTACTTCAAGGTAAGCGTATGTATTGATAATACTAATCTTTTAATCATCGCTTTATCCTCAATTAGTATGTCCCTACTGTTTACCCTATACCCTGCAATTAAAGCATCAAAATGCGATGCAATCTCTAACCTTGGCCGAGGCTAATCATGAGCGAAATAATTTATAAAGCACAGAATATTAAGAAAACCTACGTTGAGGGCAAGGTTAAAACCCAGGTATTAAAAGGGGTTAATCTTGAGATCTGTAAGGATGAAATTACCGCCATCATAGGTCAATCAGGATCTGGTAAGAGTACTTTGCTACACATCTTAGGTACTTTAGATACCCCAGATACTGGTAGTTTAGAGTTTAAAGGCACAGAGCTTTTAAAGTTAAGTAATCAAAAGAAAGCTCAATTTCGTAATTTAAATTTAGGCTTTGTTTATCAGTTCCATCACTTACTTGGCGACTTTACTGCCCTTGAAAACGTGATGATGCCACTTTTAATTGCTAATGTTCCTGTTAAAGAAGCTAAATTAAAGGCCAAAGAATACTTACAAAAGGTTGGTTTATCTCACCGTGTAAACTTTAGACCAAATGAGCTATCAGGTGGTGAAAGACAGCGTGTAGCTATTGCAAGAGCCATTGTAAATAAACCTGATCTTATCTTAGCGGATGAACCTACAGGTAACTTAGATGCACAAAACGCTCAAGAAGTATTTAGTATCTTCTCACACTTAGTTAAAACAGAGCATGTTGCTGTAGTCATGGTAACCCATGATCAAAACCTTGCTTCAAAGTGCGACAAGATCTACAAGATGATAGATGGTGAGATTGATGCATAAAAGTTTTTTAAGTTTAAAACTAGCTTTAAGATTTTTGCACTCAAAACGCTATGGTGCGCTTGCAAAATTCATCTCCTTTGCATCCATTGCAGGTATCACAACTGGAGTTGCAGCCTTAATTTTAGGTCTTAGTGCTATGAACGGTTTTGAGCATGAGCTTAACAACCGTGTACTCTCCTTAATTCCTGCTGCCACTGTTACCTCTTACTCAAAACAAGGTTTTGAAACTATTGAAGACAACCTAAGTAAACTTGAAAAAAATCAGCACATTAAAGCTGTAGCTCCTGCTGTAAGTTTACAAGGTGCATTTAGTCATGAAACTAACTTTAAGCCAGCCTTAGTACTAGGTATCGACTCTAAAAAAGAAAAAGAAGTGATCTCTTTAGAGCGTTTTATGACTTGTAAAACTTCAGTTTTAGATGAAGATACTTTGACTAATCCTGTAATTTTAGGTGCAGGTATTGCCAAAGACTTAAAGCTTAAGATTGGGGATACTATAAACTTTGCAACAGTAGACAGCGCTATTGCTAAAGATGGCTTTAGCAGTATGGTAAATCATGAGTTTACTATTGTAGGTTTATTTAAAACCGGTGGACAAATCGATCACAACTTTGCCTTTGTAAATTTGGATACTGCAAAGACAATTGGTAATTTATCCTACCCTAACACTATCCATGTAAAAGTAGACGATATGATACAGGTTGATTCCATTGTTTACTTTGCAGCTGATACTTTAGAAGAGCCTTGCAAAGTATCTACTTGGATAGAAACTCAAGGAAAGCTTTATCACGATATTTGTATGATACGCAAGATAATGTATCTTGCGATGGTGTTAATCATCGGTGTAGCAAGCTTTAATATTGTCTCAAATCTTGTGATGGCAGTAAGTGAAAAAAGACGTGAGATTGCTATTTTAAAGACTATGGGAGCTACCAACGCTACTATTGTAAGAAGCTTTACTTTTATGGGCTTGTTAAGTGCTATTCGTGGTTGTACTTTAGGTACGATTATAGGCTGTGCCTTAAGCTTCATTACCCCATATGTAACTGCTCATTTTAAAGCATGGTTTGGGATTGAGCTTTTAAATGAGGATATCTACTTTATCAACTTTATTCCTACAAGACTGATGTCTTTTGATGTAGTGCTAGTTGTAAGCTGTGCGCTTTTGATGAGTGTCTTAGCATCAATCTACCCTGCTATTAAAGCATCCTTAGTAGATCCTGCAAAAGAAATCAATTTGTAGTTTAAAGCTAAAGCCTTGAAGGCTTTAGCTTAAAAAGACTATTTAGATGGGCGATACACTTTTACGTTGTGATAGCCCTTTTCTTTTAACTGCTTTGCTTGCATTAAGCTCATCACACCTTGATCACAGTAAAGTGCATAGGTCTTGATTTGATCTAAAGTATGGAAGTCAGATGCGGTCTTATAAAAAGGCATAGTGATGACCTCATGACCTTCAACAGTTAAAGGTGCTTTTTCAACATCGTCAGGAGCTCTTACATCAAGAACAACTTCATTGCTTAAAAGCTCTGATACAGTTTCAACTTCAGTCTTAAGCTTAGTTGTATCCTTTGGAATATCGTTGATATCCACAACCTTCATGCTTTCAAAGGCTTTTTGAACCAAATCGCTATCCATCTTAGCTTCCTCTTCTTCAACAAAAGAAGCACTAGGACATACATTTGGGTGATCTGAAATCACACCACAATACTCAGGCATTGATTCAGCAAAGCCAATAGTTCCAATTTCACGAGACTTATCAATGATATCTTGCTTGTCAGCTGTTACTAATGGTCTTAGTAACAGTACATCACAAACATTATCAATGTGAGTTAAATTACGTAAGGTTTGGCTTGATACCTGACCTAAAGACTCACCTGTTACTAAAGCTTCAGCATCAAATTTTTTAGCCACCAAAGAGCCTACTCTCATCATCATACGCTTTAGGATCACACCTCTAACGCCATGATGAGTTCTCTCTAAAATCTGACCTACAATTGGCTCAAAAGGAATGGTTACAAAACGAACTCTATGGGAGGATGCGAATCTATCCCATAAAAAATAACTTTCCTGTTTTACACCAATCTCGTGAGCAGTACCACCCATGTTAAAGAAGAGGTAGTTTACACGACAACCACGGTGTAGAACGTCATAGGTTGACACACCACTATCAAAGCCACCTGAGATTAAGGAGAAAACCTCACCTTGAGAGCCTACAGGATAACCACCAATACCTAAGTGTTTTTCACCTGAAAGGTAAGCTGTTTGATTCTCAATTTCAATATGAATTAAAACTTCAGGGTTATCAAGACAAACACCTTTGTTTGGGAAACTTGCCTTAAACTTACCACCGATTACTCTTTCAGCCATTTGAGAGTTAAACTCATGCTGTCCTTTACGCTTTACTCTAACGGCAAAAGTCTTATTCTCAATACTTGGACCTACTACATCTTTAATCTCATCAAATAAGGAATCTAATGTAGTAAATGGGTACTCATTGACTTCCATAAAAGAGTGAATACCAGGAATACGAGATAACTCTGTTATAGCTCTATCTTTAGTGATAGTTTCATCAAAAATAGCTACTACTTTATCCCATTGAGCATAGGCATTAACACTAATGCCATGATGCTTACAGACATTCACTAAGTTCTGCCTTACTTGTCTTATTAGACGATTGCGAACTGGTTTACTTTTAATGGAGATCTCAGGAAAAAGTCTAATGATAAATTTCATAGTGTTTTCTTTATACGCAAAAGGCTCCTTTAGGAGCCTATTAAAATTGACTTTTAGTTATTCGTGGTGATGGTGCTTGCAACGGCAGTGGTGTTCACCGTCCTCGTCATCATGGTGATGGCCGTGGCAGCAGTGGTGTTCACCATCTTCATCCTCGTGGTGGTGACCGTGGCAGCAGTGATGCTCACCTTCTTCATCATCGTGGTGGTGACCATGGCAGCAGTGGTGTTCGCCATCCTCATCATCGTGATGGTGGTGACCACAACAGCAGTGATGCTCAGAACCTTCTGATGGGCAGTGACCATCAACGTGTACGTGACCGTGCTTAATTTCTTCTTCTGTTGCTTCACGTACATCTTCAACTACGATTAAAAAGTTTAATACTTTACCTGCTAGAGGGTGGTTACCATCAACAACTACAGTGTCTTTGTTAACCTCTTTAACTACAACAGCCATAGGACCATTAGTAGAATCAGCCTCAAACACATTGCCTACAGCTACGTCAAAATCGCCAAATAAGGACTTATCGATAGTTTGAACTAAGGTCTCATCAATTTCACCGTAGGAGTCTTCAGGATTTAAGGTAATTGCAAACTCATCGCCAGCCTTATGACCTTCTAAGGCTTTTTCTAAACCTTTAATTAAAAAGCCATGGCCAATTAAAGCATGTACAGGCTCACCAGTTTGAGTTCTACCTACTACTTTGCCATTAGTCTCGGTTACAGTGTAGCTAATAGTAGCTACAGTATCTTTAGTAATTTGCATCAGTATTTCCTCTTAAAAAAATCTTTAGCGTTGTGACAAGTTGTGGACGATAGGACTTAAACCTGAAGGTGCAATTTGACCTTCTTTATAGTCTGTATCTCGATGAATAGTTAAGGTATTCAAACTATTAGCTAAATCACTAATACAACTCTCATCTTGAGTATTGTCTTGATTAAAGGCAGTGTAACTGCCATTACTATCGACTTTAAATAACTTACAACTGTCATTATTGTTGCTTTTAGCTTTAACGGTTAAATCAAAGCCATCAGCAAAAGCATCTAGTTTTACTTGATAATATTGAGTAAATTCTTTGGTGAAATCAAAACTACAATTATCAAAAGTATTATCAAGCTCTCCGCAGGTTTGCAAATATAAAGTAGCATTTTTAATTTGTGACAAAGCAAGCTTACGTATTTCCTCAAAATTTTCACTATCTGAAGTTTCAACTTCAGCAACTTCATCACTTACTACAGTATCTGTTACTTGTGTTACTTCCTGTGTTTCTTGATGCATGACGCAACCTGTTACAAAACAGCCAATTGCAATAGCAAGACAAGTTACTCTAAAGTAACTTACTCGACCGTCCTGATTAAACACTGGATTAAACATGATTATTTATCCTTATTAAAATAGGCGTTGGCATACATTGCCTTTACTCTATCTTGTAAATGTTTTGGATAGGAAGCAATTCTGTCTAAAAACTTCTTCTTATCGTCCTCACTTACACCTTCAGTAATTCCAGCACTAATTAAGGTTGATGGGTACATTTGGTAATTAGACCAAATGAACTTATCAATGATATTTGACAATTCCTCAGCTGATTCAAAACCACCTTTAATTGGTGTACCTGCAACTAATTTTACATGACCTTTGTAGCCACGGATACCACGAGCAATAGTATCAATGTCTTCAAATTGATCTTTTTTATACACGCCGTTCTTTTCTTTTTCATAAAGCTCATTAGCTTTAGCTAGATCATTTGGATCATATTCATAAGAAATAGATACTGGCACGATGTTTAAAGAGCTCATGTAAGTTGCAAAATCCTGTTTCTTTTGACGACCATATAAAGAGATCATCTTAAGTACAGCATCTTCAGTTTTGTCGTTACCATCTTTAGCACGGCCTTCTCTTTGAGCAATCCAAATAGAATTGTTCTCAGCAATAGATAAACCAATATACTCAGACAGATGAGTTAAAGCCTTTAACTTCTCACGAGGTGCTTCAATAGAACGCTTTACGATAAAGCTTCTGTTTAATCTCATAAGAGAAGTTACAGCTGGCATTCTAAGTAAGTTGTCACCGATGGCGATTCTTACAGTGTTATTGCCAGTCATATGCAAAGCAATATCAATAAAAGCAGGATCTAGTGAGATATCACGGTGGTTAGAGATAAACAAATAGCCTTTGTTTTTCTCTAACTTATCAAAACCTACAAGCTCAATTCCATCGGTAGTTGTGGCAATCATTTTTTTTACAAAATCAGCCACGATGTCTTGGAAATCTTTAATAGTCTTAATATGAGCTACTTTCTTTTTCAAAATAGCCTTTACAAAAGGCTTTAGTGCAAATCCAAAAGTTTTGTACATCAAAGGATAACGAAACTTTAAGATGTTGTTAATCACCATCTTGTCGCTGATGATTTTATTAAGTTCACTCTCAACTTCACTATCGTTACAAGGACGGATGTCATCAAAGATAGGATCATTAGTTGTTATAGTTTTTAAATTTAATTCTTCGCTCATAATCAATGTAATTTATCAAAAAATAGTGGCTGTATTCTAACAAAACAGCTTAATTTTGCCAAAATTATTTAGTGAATACCATTTAGAACTTTGTACTCAGATTCAGCAAAAGTATCCGTCATACCAGAGATATAATCTACTAAAAGACGAATACGTAAATACATAGGTGAAAACTGACCTTGTGCTAGTGCCTCTTGATATACCTTTTTATGACGTCTTGATATTCTTGAAGCTATTCTCATATTAAAAGGATCGCCACCTTTTGCATACAATTCTTTATCAAAATCACTACGGCTTTCAAAAAGTAATTGCTGATATTGATTAAATAATCCTTGAATGTAGCTTGCACCAGACAAATCTAAGGTTTGTACCTCAAAGTGGTTATAGACTACATTGTATTCAAAGTCCTTTAACATCTTAAGCACGGTGATGCCTGGATAATCCCCAAGGGTAAAGTTAGGCTCACCTGTAAGCAAGAAGGTGTCTAAATCTGTACTTATAGCTTTAGCTAAATCTTTTATGTAAAAGTAGGAGACAACATCCCTTAAATAGAATAAAGCTTGAGTTTTATCCTGATTTAAAAGCTGCTCAATTTTACTTACCTCAAGATGCTCTTTAATGGCAGAAAGTTCAGGGTAATCATTTAATTTTTTACACAAATTGATAATGGTGTACTTATCAATTAAACCTCTATCATAGGCATCTTCTAAATCTGCTAGCACATAAGCTAAGTCGTCAGCATATTCAATGATGGTGGCAAAAGGGTGTCTGGTATCTCGATTACAATGCTCGCGGATAGCATCTAATAAGTATTTTTCAGATAAGAACACACCAGCATTTGAATAAGACCAAGAATAAAAATCGCCATGAATGTCATTACCAGAGGTACCCTTACCTTGACCTAATAATAATTCTTTAATGGTATAAGGAACTTTAATTACAGAGGCGTATTGACCTAAAGTAAGATTTAAATTCTGGATAGTATGGGTAAGTCTAAGACCTTGAGCATTACCATTAAAGGTTAATAAATCGTCCTTTTCTACCATGGAGATCTCAGAGCTTACATAACGATTTTCCACCGTCTTTTTAAGCCAAGCTCTAATTAAAGATTCACCAAAATGACCAAAAGGAGGATTGCCTACATCGTGCAATAAGGCAGCATTATAAAGGCAGGTGAGCATAGGTGATAAGATTGAGGATAAATCCACACTCTTTACTGCATCTACAATACCTAAGGTGATTAGTCTTGTGTACTCTTGTACTTCCATTGAATGAGTTAAGCGATTGCGAGAGGCAGCTTTAACATCTAGTGGGAACACTTGAGTTTTTTGCTGCAAACGACGTACAGGAGCACACATGGAGATAGCAAGTCTATCTTGCTCTACTCCATAATTACAAAAAGCTGACTCCTGTAAAAAGTAAGTCAGCTGTCCTTTAGATAAATTAACGCCTCTTAAGCGTTTATCGCAAAAGAGGCATTTACTGATTTTAGTTATATCCATACTTTACAAAGTTTAGTAGGAAGGCATTGCCACTGGAGCTTTGTAATTATCAAAATTCTCAAATAGCTCAGGCTCTGTCTGTCTTAACTTGTTGAGCATTACTCTAGTTACTAGGGTAACACCACCTTCTGAACGGTAGAATCTGCGTGCATCTGCCTCAGGATCTTCACCGATAATCATACCACGAGGGATCTCACAACCTCTATCTACAATTACCTTAGTTAAGCGACAAGCTCTGTGAATAATACAGAAAGGCATAATCACAGACTCTGACAAGAAGCAATTTGAATGCACTCTGCAAGAGTTAAACAATAGAGTTTGATTGATAGATGATCCTGAAATAATGCAACCTGCTGAAGCTACAGAATTTCTTAAAATGGTAGAAGTACCGCTGATATCTTGCACCATCTTAGCTGGTGGTAACTGAATTTGGTTAGTCCAAATAGGCCAGTTAAAATCATATACGTCTAACTGAGGCTCCACAGAAGCAATATCCATGTTAGCTTCCCAGTAAGCATCTACAGTACCAACATCACGCCAGTAAACAATATCCTTGTTACCACGGTTTCTAATGCAAGACTTAGAGAAATCGTGAGCATGAACTAGACGCTTTTGAACTAACTTTGGAATAATATCCATACCAAAGTCACGATGAGAATCTTTTGCTTGAGCATCTTCTTGTAAAACGTCATACAAGAAATCAGCATCAAACACATAAATACCCATAGAAGCTAAGCTCATGTATGGGTTATTTGGCATGGTAGGAGGATCTTTTGGTTTCTCCACGAAATCGGTAACTAGATTATTCTCATCTACGTTCATAACACCAAAGCCTGTAGCTTGCTCTTTTGGAACAGGGATACATGCAACGGTTAAAGGACTACCCATGCGAATATGATCCATAATCAAAGTAGCGTAATCCATCTTATAGATATGGTCACCAGCTAGGATCAATACATACTTTGGTTTGTGATCTTTGATGATATCTACGTTTTGGAAGATAGCATCAGCAGTACCTTGATACCAGTGCTCCTCATCAAGTCTTTGTGAAGCTGGTAAGAAATCAATGTACTCGTTCATCTGGTTTCTAAAGAAGGACCAGCCAGATTGCAAGTGACGTAATAAGCTGTGGGATTTGTATTGAGTAACTACACCGATACCTTTGATACCTGAGTTTACGCAGTTAGACAAAGCAAAATCGATAATTCTAAACTTACCACCAAAATATACAGATGGTTTAGCTCTAGTATCGGTTAAAGCCTTTAGACGACTACCTCTACCACCTGCTAAAACCAAAGCCATTGTTTGTCTGACGACATCACGAGCGTTTTGCATGAGATCCTCTTTGTTATAATCTAAATCCTACTATGTATATAGCCTAATTTTAGTATTGAAAATTAGCTTTTAATAGTTGCGAATTTGAGTTTTGAGATCTTACCCATAATATTCTATTTATCCTTAAAAATTCTCAATCAAATCAAGGGTTTTGAAGTTTTGGTTTTGCAAAATTTGTGTTTAATCTCACAAACTAAAAATTAGCACGTTTTTAACACAGTTTTGATTTACAAGCTAAATTTGCAAGTTTAAAGTCGTAAATTACACAAAATTAGCCTAAAGTTAAAAGATTCTTTGCTTCTCTTTTGCTTTTCTAAAATTTAAGCAAGTTTGATTTAGAACTGTTAAAATAAGGCAAGCGAATTTACGATAGAGGAATATATATGAAAGTTGGCATTATATGCGCAATGAAAGAGGAAACTGAATACTTCCTATCAAAGCTTGAAAACTACACTACTAAAGAAGTAGGTGCGACAGTTTTTTATGAAGGCAAGACAAATGATGGTAAGGAAGTTGTGATTGCTCTAGCTGGTATTGGTAAAGCTAATGCTGCAGCTGTTTGCGCACTTACTATTGCACTTTATCAAGTTAATTACATTATCAACTCAGGTATTGCAGGATCTATCGCAAGTGGACTACACATTGGAGATGTAGTGTTATCTACAAGCGTTTCATACCACGATGCTGACTTTACAGCATTTGACTACAAGATTGGTCAAATGGCAGGTGAAGATGCTGAGTTTAACGCAAGCTCAGAGCTTTTAGCTAAAGCTGAGATTGCTGCTACTACCATTCCTGAGATTAAAGATCATGTGAAAAAAGGTCTTGTGGTATCTGGAGATCAATTTATCAATAATAAAGAAAAAAAGGCTTTAATTCAAAAGAACCTTCCAAATGCTATGGTAACTGAGTGTGAAGGTGCACCGATTGCTCAGATAGCAACTAAGTTTAAAGTTCCATTTATTGTTATAAGATGTGTATCTGATTGCTCTGATGAGGAGCAAGTAGACACTTATGAATTTAATGTAAAACAATCTTCAGAGAACAGCGCTAAGTTAGTACTAGCTATGCTACGTATGCTATAGAAGGTGTTTTTATGCCAGTTGAGCAATACCTAGAAGTGGCTCAAAACACTTCTTTTAAAGATGTGTTAGTCACTTTCTTTACTATTTTACAGTACCCAGCGATTACGCTATTTACCGCAATGTTACTGGAAATAGTCTTGCCAATTGGCAATAACTTAAGACTACAAGCCTTAACTCCTTTTTTTAGGAAACTAGCAAGAAAAGTAAACCGCTCTGAAAACTCAGCAGCGCAAAACCTATTCTCCTCTGTGTTTTTACCTTTTCTTTTAATCTCAATTGCACTTTTTATTCTGTTGCTTTTAAGATTCTGTATCGATCATGAGACTATCTTGTCTTTGTTGATACTACCCTTTTTACTAGAATCTAAGCCTATTTTAAAAACTGCTTTAGCTATTAAAACTGCGCTAGCAAACGAGGATAAAACAAAGGCTAAAGCCCTTTTACAGCCTCACATGCAAAGAGACTGCTCAAAATTGTCAGCGATGGGTATTAACAAAGCCTTATGTGAAGCTGTAGGTATGAGCATGTTTATAAACTGGTTTGCGGTAATGGTATGGTATTTACTTTTAGGCATTGAAGGCGCTGTACTCATGCAGTTAGTTGCTGTCATGAATAAAGCTTTTTCCATCAAGCAAAAAGAATATCAACTCTTTGGCAGTTTCATCTACAAATTTGAGCAAGCATTATTACTACCTTGCACCATAGTTTTCTTTATGGTTTCCTTGTTTTCTGTAAGTGTGGTAAGAATACTTAAAAATATTAAAACTCACTTTAAAACTTACTCAAGTTTAACAAGTGGTCTTATCTTAGATATCTTAGGATCTTATGCTAATGTAAGTTTAGGTGGACCACGTTATTACTCTGGTAACTTAATTAGATTAAGTAAAATTGGTGGTCAAAATGAGCCAGAGGATAAGTCACCCCTTAAGATATACAATAAAGTAAGATTTACAGGCATTCTCTTTGTATGCATCTGTGTACTGATTAAAACCTACTTGTACGCAGCTAACATTCACTAATAAGGTTTACATTATTTATGACTAGCCATGATGAAGATTTTTTAACTCTCCTAAAAGAGCAAGAACAAGGCATCAGTGAGGATTTTAAAGATCTCATAGAAGGTGACGTCACAGTAATTGCTCAAGATAAAATTGAGACTAAAAAGAAAGCTTTAGATAAAGATCTTGCAAAAGTAAGACAACAAGCTGCCGTAAGAAAACCTGAGGATATTACAGATTCAGCCTCCTCAGGCTTTGTACAAATGGTAAAACCTAATGATGTATTAGATTACAAAAAGCCTGGCATTCAGCCTTTTGTAATTAAGAAATTACGCAACGGTGAATATCCTGAGGCAGACTACATTGATTTACATGGTAAAACTATTGAACAAGCCTATGAGCAGGTCATGAAGTTTATCGATTTTGCTAAAAAACGGGAGTATAGAACCATACTTATTATTCATGGCAAAGGAGAACGCTCAAATCCAAAAGCTCTCATGAAAAGCCATGTAGCTCATTGGCTAAAACAGCTTCCTGACGTCTTAGCTTTTCATTCAGCCCCTGAGTGGAAAGGTGGTTGTGGCGCTGTTTACGTAATTTTGAAAAAAGCTGACAAGCAATCGATAATAAATCGCGAGATTTATAAGAATCGCTAATTTTACAATCAAGACTTTCCTACTATAATAAAACCTACATTAAAGCTAGGTAAGATTATGACTGTTATCGAAAATCAAATTTATGAAGGTGAAAGACCTTTATTCTTTAAAAACGATCTCAAACTTGAGCACATTAAAGTGTTAAATGGTGAATCTGCGATTAAAGAAGGCTCTAACATCACCTGTAATGACTCCTATTTCAACGGCAAATATCCATTTTGGCATATTCAAAAAGCCTTAATCACCAACTGTACTTTTGATACTAACGCAAGAGCTGCCATTTGGTATTCAAGTGATCTTAGTATGTCTAATTGTAAAATCATTGCCCCTAAGATGTTTCGTCGCTGCGTAGGCGTGTTTTTAGATAAAGTAGAGTTTACAGATGCACAAGAGACTTTATGGGACTGTAAAAACATCTCTGTTGATAACAGTAAGATTGTAAATGGCGATTACCTTTTACAAAACAGTCTTAATATCAAGGTTAATAACCTTGATTTACAAGGAAATTACGCCTTTCAAAATTGCACTAATGTAACAGTGTCTAACTGCACTCTAAACTCAAAAGATGCCTTTTGGGAAGCTAAAAATGTAGTAGTAGATAACTGTACCTTAGATGGTGAATACCTAGCTTGGCATAGTGAGAATGTCATCTTTAGAAACTGCAAAATTAAAGGTACCCAACCCCTTTGCTATGCTAAAGGCTTAATTTTAGAAAACTGTAGCTTCGATGAGGATTGTGATTTAGCTTTTGAATACTCAGATGTTAAAGCTAATATCAATGGTGCGATTACTAGTGTTAAAAATCCAATAACAGGCTATATCCGCGCTCAAAAAATTAAGCAAATTATTTTAGATGAATACCAAAGAGTAGGTAGTAACTGCGTAATTGAGGAAATTTAGCATGGGCAAATATAATTTTGATGAAATCATTGAAAGACACGATACCTATTCTTACAAATGGGATCTAATGCCAAGTTACGACGTGTTGCCTTTATGGGTTGCTGATATGGACTTTAAGGCAGCACCTGCAATTTTCAAGGAAGTAAATAGACTTGCACAAAACGGCGTATATGGTTATGGCTGTATTCCAGAGAATTTCTATAAAGCTATTGTAGATTTTCATAAACGTCATTATGGACAGGAAGTACATAAAGATTGGATTATACCAACTCCTGCTGTTGTCCCAGCTTTAACAGCTGTACTACAAGCTTTAACACAGCCTGGCGATGAGGTAATTGTACAAACTCCTGCCTATAACTGCTTTTTCTCTTGTTTAAGTAATTCAGGGGTGGTCACAGTTGAAAATCCTATTTGCTATCAAGACGGTGAATTTAAACTTGATTTTGAAGATCTTGAAGTCAAAGCAAAATCGCCTAAGGCTAAAGTCCTCTTGTTTTGTAATCCACAAAACCCAACAGGTAGACTTTGGAGTAAAGAAGAACTTTTAAAAGTACTTAAGATTTGTAAAAAGCACAACTTAATTGTAATAAGTGATGAAGTGCACTGTGATATCAAACCTAATACTGCTGTATTTACCGCTTTTTCAACCTTAGATAAAAGCTTTAATGACAAAGTTATCACTCTAAGATCACCTTCTAAAACCTTTAATATCGCAGGTCTTAAAGCTGCCTACATCATTTGTCAAAATGAGGAGTATCGCTACAAAATTGATAGACAAGTTAATATCAATGAAATTTGCGATTTAAGTCCTTTTGGCGTTGCAGCAACGGTTGCAGCCTACACTGAATGTGACGATTGGATGTATGAGTTAAATGACTATATTCAGGACAACTATCATTATTTAGTAGAGTTTTTTAAGACTAACTTTAAAGACTTTAAAGTAGCAAAACTTGAGAGTACTTATTTAGCATGGGTAGATTGCTCTTCAGTAAATTTAACTAGTAAAGAGATCACCCAAAAACTATTAAAAAATGGCAAAGTATATCTAAACGACGGTAACATGTACCACTCTCCAAAAGAAGGTTTTGTACGCATTAACTTAGGTTGCCCAAGAGCTTTATTAAATGAGGCATTAGTAAGATTTAAGGAGTGTTTTTCTAATTAGATTACTCAAGCTGTGGCATTAACGGCAGACATAGCTCTGCCGTGGTTAATCTCATCAAGCACCATAAAGCCTTCACCTTTTTCTTTTAAAGCTTCATAAGCTAATGCTTTACCTTGATCTTTTAGTCTTATCTTCTCTTGAGATAAAGGTGGAAGTTGCGCGAACACTTCAGGTGCTATCTCATGTCTAAAAGGAATTAAAGGTGCTTTTTGAAGACAATCTTCAAAAAAGACTTGAGTCAAACCGTCTTGATGGAAGCTCTCAGTCATTTGTTGAGCTTTTTCAAAGTCACCTTGCTTTGCGTAATCCTCACGAGCAGGTGGTAATTGGAACTTTGCTCTTAAGTCTTCTTTCTTTTGTGGATTTTCTTTAGTTGCAAAAATAGGATTATCTCTTACATCTTGAGAGAGCATAGCTAACATTAGTGCAAAATCTGCTCGATTCTGCGCTTGAATATCGTTATTTAAGCGAGTACCTAGTTGTAATTCATCAACTAAGAGCTCATTACGAATTTCACTAGTTAGCATAATTAACCTTAAAAATTTATCACTTAATTAGATAACGACTAAAGATAAAATTTCTTTAGTAAAATTTTTTGTTAACTGTTTGAAAGATTTGAAAATTATAGAAAAGATAAAACAAAGTCCCACCCCTGCAGGAGGAGATGGGATGGAACTTTGGTTAGAGCTTAGAGAATGTTAGCCAAGCAAGCTTAGAGCGATTTGTGGACGGCTGTTAGCTTGGGTTAGCATTGAGGTTGCTGCTTGTTGAATAATTGTCTGTTGTGACAAGTTTG
>CACZXZ010000043.1 GCA_902785325.1 uncultured Succinivibrio sp.
AAGATCTCAAGTAAGTTTGATACGCCAGGCTTGTTCTCCCAGTCATATCTAATTGAAGGTGGATTATCACTGTCAGTTACCGCACGCTTCATCTTTTTAACAATTGACTTAGGATCTTCTAGAATTCTAATTACATTGTTTTGATTGTCATCTGACTTTGACATCTTCTTAGTAGGATCTTGTAAAGACATTACACGAGCACCAGCTTTTGGGAAGAAGCCTTTTGGTAACACAAAGGTTTCACCGTAAAGGCTGTTGAAACGCTCAGCAATATCACGAGTAATTTCAATGTGTTGTTTCTGATCGTCACCTACAGGAACTAAGTTTGCTTGATATAAAAGAATGTCCGCAGCCATAAGTACTGGGTAATCAAATAAACCTGCAGTTACATTCTCAGCATATCTTTTTGCCTTATCTTTAAACTGAGTCATACGGTTTAACTCACCCATCTGAGTGTAGCAGTTTAAAACCCAGGATAACTGGCAGTGAGCAGGAACGTGAGATTGTAAGAATAAAGTGCTCTTTTTTGGATCGATACCTGCAGCTATAAAGATAGCTAAGGTATTTAAAGATCTCTCAAGTAATTCTTTAGGATCTTGACGTACTGTAATGGCATGCTCATTTACTACACAGTAAATGCACTCGTACTCATCTTGTAATCCAACCCAGTTGCGTAAGGATCCGATATAGTTACCAACTGACAATTCTCCTGATGGTTGAATACCACTAAAGATGATTTCTTTCGACATTTTTTTTATACCTTTTGTTGTTGTAATTTTTTAATTAAATCGGTTAATTGGCTAAATTTATCAAATTTATAGTCATAATGCATTTTTTTACTATCGCCACGATTATAACCATAAGTAAAAAATACACTAGTGATACCTGCGTTATTAGCTGCAATAATATCATTATCAGAATCACCTATCATCCATGCACTATTTTTATCCACTTTTAATTGCTCTAGGGTGTAAAAAATAGGTTTTGGCGAAGGTTTTCTTTCATCGATAACTTCACCTGCTAACACATAATCGAAATATTTTGAAATTCCCATACATTTAAGTAATGGAATTGCAAACATCTGAGGCTTATTAGTCACAACCGCAAGTTTAATTCCTAAACTTTTAAAATACTCTAAGCCTTCTGTTACGCCCTCATAAAGCTCATAGTCTTTATCAAGGCCTTTTAAATATTCTTGATTAAAAACTGCTCTAGCTTTTTGCAGTAATACTGGATCTACATCTGTCTGCTCGATGTCAAACTTACCTTTGATTACTCTAGCTAGCAACATGTTTACACCATTGCCCACATACCCCTTAGTCTCCTCGATTGAAGGAGGGGCAATATTTAAAGCTATAGCAGCTTTTGAAGCTGCTATAGCTAATTGCAAAATAGTGTTAGCTAAAGTTCCGTCTAAATCAAATAGCAGAGCTTTAGGAAGTGTGTTATTCATCATTTAATGCTTGATGTAAACTCTTTAAAGCTGCCTTTTTATCGCTTGCACCAAAGAAAGCAGAGCCTACTACAAAGATATCAGCACCGAATGACGCAATCTCCTTGATATTAGAATCTTTAACGCCACCGTCTACCTCAACTAAGATGTCTTTATTAGCTTCTTTTGCCATAGCTTTAACATCAGCAACTTTAGTTAAGGTTGCAGGAATGGTCTTTTGACCACCAAAACCTGGGTTTACAGTCATCACTAGCACAAAGTCTAATTTGTCCCATAGATAACGTAACAACTGTGGTGGGGTACTTGGGTTTAGAGCTACACCTGCTTTTAAGCCTAATTCCTGAATATGGGTTAACATGCGCTCAGTGTGTACACAAGCTTCAGGATGGAAGGAAATCCAATTAGCGCCAGCTTTAGCATAGTCATCTACGATATTCTCACTGCATGGAGATACCATTAAATGCACATCAAAAATTGCCTTAGGGAACTTTTGACGCATAGCTTTTAGAAAAGCTGGGCCAAAAGTCATATTAGGTACAAAGTGGTAATCCATAACATCAAAATGGATTACATCTACACCTTCGTCTAAAGCTTGTTTAACATCTTGCTCAAGATTTAATAAATCTGCAGATAAAATTGAACCTGCAATTAAAAAGTTTTTACTTTTCACGTTAACGCATACTCATTTCTTGTTGAACTTTACTAAAGCGCTTTGCAAAAGGACCAGTTTTTCTAATTTTTTGTGGTAATAAACTTACCTTTGCCATAGCTTCTTTAGCGGTCAAAAAATCGCCCATGATAAGTACATACCAAGGCTTTCCCTCACGTGTAGTTTGATAAATCCAGTATCTGCCATCTACAAAATCTGCAACTTGTAATAAAGGTGCACGAGAACGACCTGCACTTACTTGTAAAGTGTAGTGCTTAGGATTGATGGAAGACAATTCACTAGCTGCCCCTGGAATAGGTAAAGTCTTCTTTGCAGGAGCTTTTGCGACAGTTGTCTTTTGAGCTTTAGCCTTAGGCTCTTGAGCCTTAGCTTCTTTTACAGGAGCTTTGACAGTTAAAGCTTTACTGCCTTCTTTTTCTTTATCTAAAGCAAGTACTGCTTCACGAGACTTTTGTCTCTCTTTTTCAAATTGCTCTTCTAAAGCTTTTTGCTTTAAGGCAGCTTCTTGGTCTTCTTTTTCAATCTCTGCTTGATGTAAAGCATTATTCTCACGAGCTAAAGTTACAACTTTAGTAGTGGTATCCTTTTTTTGTTCTACAGATCCTGCCACTGATTGCCTGGGATCTTTACTCTCTTTTTTCTCAATAGCATCTAGAGTTTCACCTTCTAGAGTAACGCTATTTTTAGTAGTAGCTTTGCTACCTTCTAAGGCAACACCTTCATCTACATGATCAAGTAAACCACCAATATCCTCGGCAGCGTTTTTCTCATCGCCTTTAGGACCTTCAGCTTTGATATTATCAACAGCACCTTCTGATACAGCTAAAGGATCTATAGCTTGTTCTTTTTTAGTCTCGGTTGCATTGGTAGCGGTAGCTTCTACAGCTTGCTCAGCCTTGTTATCACTACTACCTAAAAATTTATCTACTACATTTGAACCCAGGAACACCGGCACTAACAAGGCGATTACAATCACTAAACAGATAATAGAAATAAACAACGCTGTAGTATTGTGTTTCTTTTTTGGCTCAAGATCTTTGTTCTTTAATAGATCGTCTTGGTTTTCATTGTTCACTTCGATAGGATCGCTCATAAGTTTCTCCGTTAGTTTGATTACTTTGCTAATGTTACCTTCACAACTTGCTAAAGCATTAGGTAACTTTGGCAAAATGGTGTTATAAACTTTTTCTAGTTTTGAGAAAACAAATCTTTGCTGACAAATTAACAGCGCTTCCTCAAGACTTAAATTAGGTACACAGATTTCTTTAATGTCTAGCTTATCATTATTAGCGTCTTTAAGCTTATTTTGTGTCCAAAGTAAGTGAGCTACCGCTAAAAATGAGAAACGACGAATACCTTTACACTGAGCATATAAGTCCATGACTTCCTCATAAAAGGAATTTATCACAGAGTCAATATCATCAATTACAATTAAGAATTTCTCTCTTGTAGGTAAGGACAATTCCTTTACCGTCTGATTTAAAGGTTTGTGCTCATCCCAGGATAAATTAGGTGCTATCTGTTGTAAAAATAACTTTCTTAAAGCCACTAAGGACAAGTCGTCTTTGCAAGGAATAAAGATAGTATTAAATTTACCCTCAAGAGTATTTACTACATGCTCACAAATAGAGGTTCTACCAGAGCCACTATCTCCTGACAAAAAGATCCACTTGTCACCATAGGCAAATTGCTCACACAGTGACTTTGCACACTTTACAAAAGACTTAGGGAAGGAATAACCTAAATTCTGCATATTCTACTCAGCTTTTAAACTTGCAATTAACTTGCAAACTTCCTCATCACTTACATCTTTGTATAAGTCAACTTTACCTAAAGCAGTTGGCAATACATAGCAAATTACGCCACTGCGAACCTTTTTATCGTGACGCATGAAGTGAATAAAATCATCACCTGTCATTTTTTCAGGGATTTTTGTTGGTAACTTAGCTTTTTGACATAAAGCTACAATGCTATCAAACTCAGCTTGTGAAATCATGTGACGCTCTTTAGCTAAAGCTGCTGCTATTACCATACCTAAACCTACAGCTTCACCGTGTAGCCAAGTACCAAAACCTAGGTAAGCTTCGATAGCATGCCCAAAGGTATGTCCAAAGTTTAAAATGGCACGTAAACCATGCTCTTTTTCATCTTGAGACACTACTGCTGCTTTAATCTCACAGCATCTTTTTACGATGTGACTTATAGTTGCTAAATCGTGATCAAAGGTCTTTTCAATATCATTCTTTAAAAAGTCAAAGAACTCTTTATCGTAGATGATACCGGTTTTAACCACCTCACCTAAACCTGCACTAATCTCTTTTTGAGGTAGAGTCTTTAAGCAATTTAAATCTGCCATTACAGCCTTTGGCTGATAGAAAGTACCAATCATGTTTTTACCAAGTGGATGATTGATAGCTGTTTTACCACCAACTGAAGAGTCCACCATAGCTAAAAGGGTGGTTGGAATTTGCACAAAAGGAATACCACGCTGATAGACGGAAGCAGCAAAGCCTGCCATATCACCTACTACGCCACCACCTAAAGCTACAATGGCACCATCACGACCAAATTGTTGCTCTAACAAAGTAGTTAGAATTTGCCACCAAGAATCTAAAGTTTTATAGCATTCGCCATCTTTAAGCACACACTCATGTACGTTAAAACCTTGCTCTTGTAAGGACTTTTGTACCTTCTCAAAATATAAAGGACCTACAGTATCATTTGTTACTACCATCAAGTCTTTAACTTTAGGTAGCGCTTGTTTAATTAACTTTCCATACTCAAGATTAGTTCCGATATAGATTGGATAGGAACGCTCGCCTAAGCCTACAGTGATAGATTCCATGACATTTCCTTTAATTTTGCTTTAATCTGTTCTACACATTCATGTACAGTGTGAGTATTAGTGTCTATTTCAAGATCAGCTACTTCTTTATATAAAGGGTAGCGTACTTTGAAGATCTCATTTAACTTTGCGCGTCTATCTTCAACTGCAATCATTGGTCTGCCGTTGTCTTTTAGAGTTCTCAAATATTGAGTCTCAACGCTTGCATGCAAGTAAATTACTAAACCATTTTCTTTTAAAATGGCACGATTCTCATCTTTACCAATAATGCCACCACCTGTGGCAATAATAGCGTCATACTTTAAACAATTTTTTAAAACTTGAGTTTCAATTTGTCTAAAAACACTCTCACCATCTTCTTGAAAAATGGTTGGAATTGAACGCTTTGCAAAGCGTACAATTTCCTCATCAATATCTAAAAAGGCCTTTTGAGTAACTAAAGCTAAAGATTTACCAATCGTGCTTTTACCAGCGCCCATAGGGCCTACTAAAAAGATCCTTTGCTGATTCTTTTGCGACATATAAAACCTATACAAAATAACTCCTTAAATTATAAACTAATCTTGGCTAAGATTTTTAGCAAATTTCAATTTAAAACAGAAACTTGTACTAGGATTTTTATGCTTTAAAAATTGCTTTTGTATTTGTAAGTTAACAAAGCAATTCTTTGGTAAAATAGCACCTAATAATTAGCTTAAAAATATAGGGGCGATTGTGCTTTTAAAACTTGTAAAATTTACCTTTTGGACCGGACTTTTTACTGTTGGTCTAAGTGGGGTTGCAGGCGCTGGTCTTTACTATCAAACCTTAGGTGACCTTCCTGATGTAGAAATGTTAAAGGATGTTTCTTTTGAAACTCCTATGAAGATTTACTCAGCAGATCATAAACTCATCGGCGAATTTGGTGAGAGCAAAAGAATTCCTGTATCCATTGATAAAATCCCTGAGAAATTAAAATTAGCCTTTTTAGCTATCGAGGATACCCGTTTCTACGAGCACAATGGTATTGATCCTATCGGTATTCTAAGAGCGGCTGTTGTTACAGCAAGTTCAGCACAAGCAAAGCAAGGCGCTAGTACCATTACTCAGCAGGTTGCAAGAAACTTCTTTTTAACTCGTGAAAAAACTATCAAACGTAAGTTAAAAGAGATCTTTATCTCTTTAAGAATTGAGCAGGTTTTATCTAAAGACGAGATCTTTGAGCTTTACTTAAATAAGATTGCTCTAGGTCATCGCTCTTATGGTGTAGCAGCTGCTGCTCAAACTTACTATGGTAAAACTTTAGATGAGCTAACCTTAGGTCAAATGGCAACTATTGCAGGTTTACCTAAAGCTCCATCTACCCTAAACCCAATTTCTAATCCTACCCGCTCAAAAGAGCGTCGTCATGTAGTGTTAGACAGAATGTACTCTTTAGGCTACATCACTAAAGAGGAATATGAAAAAGCAGATGCTGAGCCTTACAAAGCTCAGTTCCATGCAAGTCAACTTGAAGGCTATGCTCCATATGTAGCTGAAAGAGCCCGTCAATTTGCTTTAGACAAATTAGGTGAGAGTGCCTACACTGATGGCATTGAAATCTACACCACTGTAAAAGCCTCTGATCAAGAAGCTGCTCATAAAGCTGTATTTAAAGCAGTTACCGCCTATGATCAAAGACATGGCTATCGTGGTGCTAAAGAGAATCTTGAAAAAGAGCTTAGTGATAAAAACTTCGATGTTGAAGATTACCTATATAAAAACGACAAATATCACTACATAAAACCTGCGATTGTCACTTTAGTTAACGATAACGAGAAGTTTTTAAAAGCTATTGCCCGTAAAGGCGAAGAGATCCAAATTAACTTTGATAAGTTAAAGTGGGCAAATAGATTTATCTCAGATAAAAGACAAGGTCCTTTACCTAAAAAAGTATCTGAGGTTGCAACCTTAGGGGACGTCATCTACTACTATCAAGACGATGAAGGTAAATATGTATTAGCTCAAGTACCTGAGGTAGAAGCTTCTATCATTGCTTTAAATCAGTACACTGGTGCTATTCAAGCTTTAGTAGGTGGTTACGATTTTGCCAAAAGTAAGTTTGACAGAACCTCTCAATCTACAAGACAGACAGGTTCAAACTTCAAGCCATTCTTATACTCAGCTGCTGTAGCAAATGGCATCAACATCAACTCTATCTTCCAAGATGAGCCTATTAAGACTTGGGATCCTGGTTCTCGTACTTGGTGGTCACCTAAGAACACTCCTAACCGTTATGACGGTCCTATGACTTTACGTGAAGGTTTGGCTCGTTCTAAGAACGTAGTATCCATAAGACTTATAAGACAAGTTGGTGTACAAAACGTAGTTGAACACGTGAAAAAGTTTGGCTTTAATGTTCCAAAATCCCAGCAAGTTGAAGCTATGGCTTTAGGCTCTGTAGAGGTTACCCCTCTTGAATTAGTTACAGGTTATGCAGCCTTCTCAAATGGTGGTTTTAAAGTAGAGCCTTATCTAATCTCTAAGATTGTAAAAGATGGTGCCATTGTCTATGAGTATCATCCTAAGCTTGCTGATCCTAATGCACCAAACTTAGTTAAGAACTCAATTTCCCTTGAATATGAGAATGGTGCTGAAAATGCTTTAGCTGATCCTACAAAAGCACAACAAGTTTTATCTCACGACAATGCTTATATTGTTGCTGATATGATGCGCTCTGTAGTTTACGGTGGTGAAGGTATCTCAGGTCCTTACTGGGGTACTGGAGGTCGAGCTAAAAACATAACTGGAAGAAACGACTTACACGGTAAGACTGGTACTACTAACAATGTTCACGATGCTTGGTTCTCAGGCTTTAATGCCTACACAGCAGCTACTGCTTGGATGGGTTTTGATACTGATAGAGATTTAGGCTATTCAAGAACTCAAGGACCTGAAGGTGGTGCTTACTCTGCTCTACCTATTTGGGCAGAGTATGTAAAACTAACTCAGCATGAACTTGCTGATAAGCCACTTCCTGTACCACAAGGTATCAATAAGTGTACTAACGCTAATATTACCGATTGGTGTGTTAAAAACGGCACTTCTATAAGTGATGGTAATCAAGATCCGTACTCTCCTGCTCACACAGGTCAATACCAACAAGATAAAGAAGATCATCAAACAGAAACTGATACCTCAACAGTTACTGACGACAATATCTTCTAAAGACAGTGTAATAAAAAAGAGCCTTAAGGCTCTTTTTTATTAGCGTTGAATCTGAGCTTAAGCTTTGCATCTTAAAATCAAGAAGCTTACAAAAGCTACAAAGAAAACCGCTGTACCTAACACAGCAAAAGAGATCTCAAGGCTTGATAGGTTTGAGATATGACCTACGATGACAGGAGCTAATAAAATACCAGAATAACCTAAAGCATTGATTACAGAGATTGCAGATTGTACTTTAATACCTTTAATAGTACCTGCAAAAGATACTAACTGAGGCACGATATTACCAGCACCTAAACCAATTAAAGTAAAGCCTAGCATCATACCAAAACTGTTTTCTAAAAAGGCGGTGATGATAAAGCCAAAGCCTACCATGGTAGCGCCTACAACTACAGTTCTACATCTGCCACATTTAGTTACAATCTTATTGCCAGTAAATCTAGTAATAGTCATTGCAAAGGCAAAGAAAAGATAGAAGTAGCCTGCTACCTCTGGGTTAATTCCACGATTTTGAGTAGCAAATACTGCGCCCCAATGCAATAGCGCACCTTCAGAGCCGTACATAATAAAGCACAATACACCAAGTACAAAAATTACTGCAGGGAATGCAAACTTGTGTTTTTTAGTTGTTTGCTCTTTTGTAGCTACTTGCTCTTGATTAAATTCTTTTACATCTTTTACAAGTGGTCTTAAGCCCCATAAGGTTAAAGAGCCCATCACGATGAGTAATAAAATTGAGCTTGCCTGAATATTTAAACCTACGGTTAGTAGCATAGCTACAAATAAAGCACCTACGATAGTGCCAAAAGAATAACCACCATGGAAGCCTGACATTAAAGGTCTTTTAAAAATAGATTCCATCACGACAGCATTCACATTTGAAGCTACATCCACGCCAATTAAGCTAGCACCAAAAATTGCTAACATAACAGACATAAAAATCACAGAGCTTGAAAAGGTTACGCACACTAAGGAGATAGCTAAAGTCATGCAAGATAGCATGGCAATAAGTCTTGGACCAAAGCGAGAAATTAAAGGACCTACAGTTGGAAGGGCGATGATTGAGCCTAAACCTATAGAGAGCAGCAATTGACCAAATTGCGCATCATCAAGGTTTAAACCTGATTTTACAAACGGTGCCATAGGCGCCCAAGCTGCTTCTAAAGCTCCTAAAATACCAAAAGACAATTGGTTAGATAAGAGCATCTTCTTAGAGTTTTCCATAAAGTAACCTTAAGTTGTCGTTTTAAATTGTAATTGTGGCACTATTGTAATCATTCTTTTACCAAATAAAAAGGGCACCCTTTTTATTTGGTGCCCTCTTTAAGTTAGTTAATCTTTAAAAGATTACATCATGCCTGGCATACCGCCCATGCCGCCCATAGGAGCTGCTGGAGCTGCATCGTCCTTACGAGGAGCATCTGCAACCATGCACTCTGTTGTTAGCATTAAGCCAGCGATTGAAGCTGCGTATTGTAATGCTGAACGAGTTACCTTAGTAGGATCTAAGATACCCATCTCGATCATATCGCCGTACTGCTCAGTACCTGCGTTATAACCGTAGTTGTCATTACCGTTGCGAACTTCGTTAGCAACAACAGAAGCTTCTTGACCTGCGTTAGTTACGATTTGACGTAAAGGAGCTTCCATAGCGGTTAGAGCAACCTTAATACCAACGTCTTGATCTTGGTTCTCACCCTTTAGACCAGCTAACTTCTTAGCTACGCGAACTAATGCTACACCGCCGCCTGGAACAACACCTTCCTCAACAGCAGCACGAGTTGCGTGCATAGCATCTTCAACACGATCTTTCTTCTCTTTCATTGCAACTTCAGTAGCAGCGCCAACCTTAATTACAGCAACACCACCACCTAACTTAGCAACACGCTCTTGTAACTTCTCGCGGTCGTATTCTGAAGTTGAATCTTCAATTTGCTTTCTGATTTGAGCAACACGCTCAGCGATAGCCTTAGAATCACCCTCACCATCAATGATAGTGGTGTTATCCTTAGTGATTACTACACGCTTTGCAACGCCTAGATCATCTAAAGTAGCCTTGTCTAATTCCATGCCTAACTCTGATGAAATTACAGTACCAGCAGTTAGAATTGCGATATCTTGTAACATTGCCTTACGACGGTCACCAAAGCCTGGAGCCTTAACAGCAGCAACTTTAACGATACCACGCATGTTGTTAACAACTAAGGTTGCTAAAGCTTCTGACTCAACATCTTCAGCGATGATTAACAATGACTTACCAGCCTTTGCAACACCTTCTAGGATAGTGATTAAATCACGGATGTTAGAGATCTTCTTATCGCATAGAAGAATGTATGGATTCTCTAACTCAACAGTACCAGTCTCGGTCTTGTTTACAAAGTAAGGTGATAAGTAACCACGATCAAATTGCATACCTTCAACAACGTCTAGTTGATCTTCTAAGCCTTGGCCATCTTCAATGGTGATAACGCCATCACGACCAACCTTTTCCATTGCATCAGCAATTAGGTTACCAACAGTTGCATCTGAGTTAGCAGAAATGGTACCTACCTGAGCGATAGCCTTCTTGTCTTCGCACTTGATAGATAGCTTCTTTAACTCTTCAGTTGCAGCAGCTACAGCCTTATCAATACCGCGCTTTAAATCCATTGGATTCATACCAGCAGCGATTGACTTTAAGCCTTCGTTAACGATAGCTTGTGCTAAAACAGTAGCGGTTGTGGTACCGTCACCAGCTGCATCATTAGCCTTTGATGCAACTTCTTTAACCATTTGAGCACCCATGTTTTGGAACTTGCCTTCAAGTTCGATTTCTTTTGCAACAGAAACACCATCCTTGGTGATTAGAGGTGCACCGTAGCTCTTATCTAGAACTACGTTTCTGCCCTTAGGACCTAGGGTTACTTTAACAGCGTTAGCTAGAATATTTACGCCCTCAAGCATTTGAGTGCGTGCGTCATTACCAAAAATAACTTGCTTTGCAGACATTTAGTTTACTTCCTAACAATTAAATTATTCTTCAACAATTGCAAATACGTCAGTCTCAGAGATGATTACAACATCTTCACCGTCTAACTTCTCTTTCTTGCAACCATAACCTTCGTTATAAACAACAGTGTCACCAACCTTTACGCTCATTGGTGCAAAAGTGCCGTTATCTAGTACACGACCTTTACCAACTGCAACTACCTTACCGCGAGTTGACTTTACAGCAGCGCTACCTAATAAAATACCACCTGATGATTTTTGCTCTTCTTCAAAAGGCTTTACGATAACACGATCATACAAAGGAACTAATTTCATTTGTTTCTCCACGGTAACTAACCGTTATTTATTCTTGTCAGAAAATGGTGTCTGACTATCACCTAAGTTTTAACCTTTAGAGCAAGTTAAAACTCGTTATTCTTTCTACAAAAAACTAAGTGGGGATAGGTGTTTTAAATTTCAAGAGAAGTTTTGAAAAAATTTTCATTTTTTTAAATGTTAGGTAGATTATCAAAATTAGAATTAATTATGTGAAGTCAATCTTTATATCAGACAAAAGTTCAACTTTATTTAAAAGATGTTCCTAAACTAACATTATCGGATAAAGATTTGTGATAAATTGCCGACTATATTATTACTACTAAAAATGGATTGAAAAATCCACTTTTTAACATTTCGTGTAGAATCAAACTAAGGTGAACTTATGAACTTCCTTAAAAATCTTAGCATTAGAATGAAACTTATTTTAAGTTTCGGTATTCTAAACTTTTTAATTCTCTTAACCTCCGCCATCGCTGTAATTAACACAAATACCAATATTAATACAGCAACTAATGTAGAGAGAATTCTTGTTAAATCCTACGGTAGAGTTATTAACACTCAAAAATCTTTAGAGGCAGCTAACGAAGCTGTAATTGGCTTCTTAAAGCACAGCGCTGATCACTCAAAGATTAATCAATTTGTAGATGAGACTTTAGCTAAGATTGAAGATGTCGCAAAAGTATCCGCTATTATGAATGAAAACGTCATTGGCGATCTTCCATCTCCTGAGTCCTACAAGCAAACCATTTTAGATTTGAAAAAAGAAGTAGCAACACTAGCTACTTTATATAAAGCAAACATCGTACCTTTAGTTGTAGCAGGTCAATTTGATGTCGCTTTAGATAAGTATTTATCTGATGTATACCCTGTGGTATTAAGATGCCTTGGTCAATATAAGTCTTTAATCGATGAGCAGGTATCACTAAGTACTAAGCTTAATAACGACAACATCAGCAAAGCTCCTATGTATACCTCCATTATTATTGCAATCATCTCTTTTGCAATTGCTTTAGGTTTATCTGCTTTGCTAGCTAACTACATCCAAGTAAACTTTAAGCAATTAACCTCTTACACAGGCAAAATTGCTAAAGGTGATTTTAGCTTCAAGATTGAGCATCAATTATCAGACGAGTTTGGTAAAGTATTTGATGAAACTAAAGTCATGCAGGAGAATCTTTGTGATTCTTTAGGTCAAGTAATCAAATCCTATAAAGAGTTCGATAACAAGTTACACGATGTAAGTGGCAAGATTGGTCAAGTAACTGAAGCTATTGCTGATGCAGAGTCTCGTTCTGTTACCGTATCAGCAGCATCTGATCAGATGGTATCAACTACTACTGATATTGCTAAGAACTGTGAGTCTGCAGCTCATAATGCTAACAACACTAAAGAGATCACCTCTCAAGGTGTTAACGAGGCTGAAGGTATCATCAATGATATTAAAGCTCAGGCTGAAAAGACTAAACACGATGCTGAGTTAATCAGCACTCTTGTAGAGCAAAGTAACAAGATTGGCTCTATCGTACAAACTATTGAAGACATCGCTTCTCAAACTAACTTACTTGCTCTAAATGCTGCTATTGAGGCTGCTCGTGCAGGTGAGGCTGGTAAGGGATTTGCTGTGGTAGCTGATGAAGTTCGTGCTCTAGCTTCAAGATCATCTGCTTCAACTCAAGAAATCACCAAGATGGTTTCACAAATCCAATCAGATGCTAACAGTGCAAATGAGTCTATGGTTGATACCTTAGGTCAAATGAATGAATTAGCAGACAGAGCTGGTGGTGTTACCGATATTCTTAACAACATTATCAACCGCGTAGATGATGTTAATAATCAGATTGGTCAGATTGCAACCGCTGCAACCGAGCAAACAACTGCAACCTCTGAGATTTCTAACAACATGCAAGGTGTAAGTACTTTAACTCAACAGAGTGCTAACCTATCTCAAGAGTCTACTGATGAGATTGGGTTATTACGTAACCACGCTAAAGAATTACTATCAATGTTATCTAAGTTCAGAATCTAATTTTCATAAGTTCGTAAAACTCCGCTATGTGCGGAGTTTTTTTTCTCTTTTTTTTAATGCGCTTACACTAAATTTGCTATGATTTAACCATGCATTAAAAGGTTTAAATCATGAAGAAATTCCTAATTTTATTATTAAGTTGTTTGCTATTTCAAAGCTCTTTTGCAACAGACAATGAGCTTACTGACTTATTTACCATTCCAACAAGTCAAGTTGAAACACCATTTAGCTCTTTGTGTAAACAGCAAACTGACAAAATTGTATGCTCTATATCCATTGATAAGGGCGCTTATCTCTACAAAGATTCTTTAAAAATAGCTTCAAATTCTGCCTTAATTGAAATCTTACAATTACCTAAAGGTGAAATTCATCATGATTTAAATGGTAAGAGCACTATCTTAAAAGATCCTTTTACGCTTGAGATTAAACTTATCAATGCCAAAGAAGGTGATAAGTACTCTCTTGAGTATCGTGGTTGCGATGCTAAAGGTATTTGCTACCCTACCGTTTTAGACACCTATGTCATAACTGAAGATTACATATCTGATGCGATTACAAACCTTCAGAATGCGCCTTTACAAAACAATATTTTTGGCAACACTGACAACTTTATCCTAGTACTGCTTTTATGTTTTGTGTTTGGTATGGCACTAGATTTAACCCCTTGTGTCTTCCCAATGCTATCTATTTATTCAGCTACTATCCTAGGTGGTAAGTTTGTATCTATTGCACACAGCTTTAAACAAAACTTTATTTATCTATTAGGTTTATCTACCACCTACTGCCTATTAGGTCTTTTATTTTCTCAAATTGGTGTAGTTGCACACTCATATCTTCAGCACCCTGTAGCTTCAATACTAATGTCCTCTTTGTTGTTAGTCTTTGCTTTAGACTGCATGGGCGTAATTAGACTTAGAGTTCCTAATCTTTTTAATAATAAGCTTCAAGCTACCATTAACTCTCAAAAGACAGGTACTTTAAGTAAAGCATTTATCTTTGGAGCATTAAGTGCCCTTATTACTACCCCTTGCACAAGTGCACCTTTAGCTGGTGCCTTAATCTATGTCATGAATACAGGATCACTTGTGAAAGGCATGCTGATGTTTTTTGCCATTGGTTTAGGTATGGGATTACCTTTGGTATTTATTGGAATCTATGGCTCTAAGCTCTTATCTGTATTTAAAGGTAAATCTAACTTAATTAGAAATTTACTTGCTATTCCTTTAGTATTAGGCGCGCTCTACATTAGTGAGCATTTAATTGGTCAATATGCTTTTTATGTAAAAGCCATTTGTTATGCACTATGTATTGCTTATCTTATTGGAGTACTCCTTCGCAACAAGAAGACCTGGATCATTCTATGTACCTGCCTACTAGTTGGTTTTGCTGTATCGTCCTTGTACATACACTACAACAAAGAGATCAATATTCCCTTTGTTTATTTAAGTAAAGCAGAAGCTATTGATAACTTTAAAGGCTCCCCTACTCTAATTACAGTATCTGCCTCCTGGTGCTCTAACTGCCATCAGTTAGATGAGGATATTTACTCAAGTGAGGAGTTTAAAGCTAAAGCAAAAGGTATTGATAAATTACGTTTTGACTTTACTGATCCTGCATCTGCTGAAAATCAAAAGCTTGCACAAAAGCTTAAAATCATAGGTGTACCTTATCTTGCACTAATTGATAAAGATGGCAAGATTGTAAAAACTCATGTAGGTACTTTTGAAAAAAAAGAGTTATTTACTTGGATTGAGGATTTGAAAAAGAAGTAAGCTAGTAAATTGATTAACACTTATTATCGGTTCTTGCAAAACTAATCGTAGGTGAGATGATTATTGTCTTAATCAAGATCAAATCGAATTCTAGACCATACCAGTACTTTTACTGATGCTCATAAAATAAGGTCAGAAATTTCTTTCTGACCATTTACGATACTTTAAATGGAAGAATGAAAGTTTAATTTAAGAGAATGAATATGCAGTTTTAGTGGAAAATAGTTGAATTAAATTTGAAATTCGCAGTTAAAAGGTAGATAGTTGAGTAGTGAAAAAACGTCACTACTCAAATTTAATTTATGACTAACTTAAGTTTCCAACTTTAAAAATTTAATCAAATACTGATTCTTAACGGCTCAGTAGCTCTTTAAAAACATGATCTTGATTAGGCACCTACGGTA
>CACZXZ010000044.1 GCA_902785325.1 uncultured Succinivibrio sp.
AGCATTTTTAGTTCTAGAAACAGATAAGCGCATAATCCAAACCTCTAAAATTTAGGATGCTTATATAATAACACATTACAGACATTACAACAATATATTGATAACAAATTTTAGGCAAAAAAAAATAAAGTACATCAGTACTTTAGCAATTTTTCTAGAAACCTAACTGTCGAATTTCCGATAAGGAAACATACTAATTCAAGTGATTTCTTTTATATTGATTCATGGTGTCATAAAATAAGTTCTATAAACAATCATTTGCATATGATAAAATACTCCCAATTTTATACAAGATATTACTTTTTATGAACGCTCTCAATCAAAATTCAGACTTACAAAATCTACCAGATGCAAAACTTAACACTTATTCCATCTCACAAAGATTTAGGGAATTCCTACCCGTTATTGTAGATGTGGAAACTGCAGGTTTTGATCCTCAAAAAGATGCTTTACTTGAAGTAGCTATGATGACAGTTAAGTTTGATGAGAAGGGAAGACTAGTACCTGATGAATTATTCAGTGCCAATATTAGACCTTTTGAAGGAGCTAATATCAATCAATCTAACATTGATTTTTTAGGTATTGATCCTTTTGATGAAAGCAGAAACCTACAAACAGAAAGTGAAGCTTTAATACCAATGTTTAAAGCTATCTCAAAAAAAGTAAAAGCTAATAAATGTAAAAGAGCCATTCTTGTAGGTCACAATGGTCATTTTGATTTAAAGTTTATCAATGCAGCAGTTGAAAGACTTGCTTATAAAAGATCACCTTTTCATCCATTCTCTGTATTAGATACAGCATCTTTATCACTACTAGTATTTGGTCAAAGTGTTCTTATTAAAGCTTGTATTGCAGCAAAGATTGATTTTGATTTAGAAAATGCTCATGGAGCAGCTTACGATACACAAAAAGAGTGTGAACTCTTCTGTAAGATTTATAACAACTTTACCTTGTTTGCAGGAATACCAGTACCTGTAACAGAGGAAATTGATTACTCAAAATAGGTGAAGGCTGAATGAGTTTTGTAAGTTCTAAAAGATTAACTCAAGTATCTTTAATCTTTTTAACATTAGTAAGCATGGTTGTTACTTTTAAAGTAGAAGCTACTCCTATACTTAATAATACAGCTAATCAAAACAAAGCAATTACCATAAATTTACCTGAGTTTACTAATAGGCAACAAACTCAACCTAACAGTATTACTGGAATTAAAAACAACGCAAAGGTCGGTGACTTTGTGATGTTAAGAGGAAAATTTGTAAGAAAAGTAGATACTAATATTTTTGAGTTTACAGACGATGGAAAACAAGCGGTGTTTGTTAACTTTGAGAACGACAAACAAATCCATTTAATCCATAGTCTAAGAGAATATGAACTTTGGGGTAAAGTTGTTAGAAACAACAAACTTACATTTGTTGATGCCATAAGTGTATCGTCAATCAATAATTAGTGTTGGAGTTTTAACATTCTATGGCTATGATAACCGATGTTAAACTTATACCTAAAAAGTGAGAATTTGCTTAACACATAATTTTTAAAATTGAATTGACAACAGAGAATTACAACTAATATTCTCAAAGTGTGATTTAAGAATTTTTTTCTGTATAAATAATAATTCAGTTTCTTGTATACTAATAAGAATAACAAAATATATTGCAAAGTATGTGGATCATGAAAAACAATATTGCGACAACCTTAAATAACATACAAACTAAATATTTAACAATCTATCAATTCCTTGCTTGTTTTTGCTTATTCATTATTATCTTCAATAAGGTTTTTGCTTTTGCACATATAGATGTAAATATTTTAAGGCATTTAGCAAAAAATCTATGTTATCTGTTTGTTGCTCTAAATCTCATAGTTTTTATAAAGGAAAAGAATCTCTTAATAGTCATTCTTTCCGTACTCTTTTTAATTGTTGGTGTTTTAAATAAGAAATACTCACTACAAACTGATGTCTTAGAGTATTCAATTTTAGTAATTGCCTTTTCAAAGCTTAATTTTAAATTAGCAATTAAAACTTTTTTATTAACTGTAGGTATCTTAATTATTTCCATAATGTTCTATAGCTTATTAGATTTATCTAATAATCAATTCTTTGGCTTAAGAGATGGAGTATTAAGACAAGCTTTTGGCTTTAGACATTCTAACTTTTTAGGTGGCATGATTTTCTTTTTTACCATGACTCTTTGGACCTACACCAAAGATAAACTTATAAACAATGTGTTATGCATAGTTTTACTAATTGTTGAATATTTACTTATTGAGTACTATGTAGATTCAAGAACAGCTCAGGTGATGTGTCTTCTAGCAAGTTTAATGATAGTAGGATATATCATCTTAAAGGCAAAACAGTTTAATTTATCTTGTAATTTACTTAGCAAAACAGCATCGATTGTGGCTGTAAACTTCATACTTATTTTTGCAGCAGTACATATTTTTGTTGTTTATTTATATAGTCCTAACAGTGATTTTTTTGTTGCATTAGATGACTTATTTTCAACAAGAATTTCACTACAAAACAATGCATTACAGAATTTCAATATTTCAATGTTTGGTGATTTATCATACGCCCGCCTTTCTGATAGCGATCCTTTAGGTATAAATTCTGTTTCTTCAACAAAGTATAATCTCCTAGATTCCTTTTATTTCTATGTACTTTACAGATGGGGATTGATGAGCTTAGTTGTTTTCTTAATTTCAACAGTTTTAATTTCATGGAAAGCTCTAAAACAAGGGCAATATAAAATACTAATTGCTTTAATTTGTTTTTCAATTTATGCAATTAACGAAAATTTCTATTTTATGATTTGCTACAACATCTTTATTTACATGTGTTTTAGTGATCTATCATCAGGTGAGAAAATATCATGCCAAAAGTCTCAGTGTTAATGCCCGTTTATAAAACAAATGAGCAATATTTAGAAGAGTCAATGAAAAGCATCTTAGCTCAGACTTACAAAGACTTTGAGTTTTTAATCCTAGATGATTGTCCTTCTGATCCTCGTGAAGATATTGTAAAGAGATTTAATGACGATAGAATCGTATACCTTAAAAACGAAAAAAATCTTGGAATATCAGCTAGTAGAAATAAGTTATTACAATTTGCAAAAGGTGATTATGTAGCAATATTCGACCATGACGATATTTCGTTACCTACCCGTTTAGAAAAAGAAGTTAAAGTTCTAGATGAATGTCCTGAAATTGGTGTAGTAAGCTGCAATATTCAATTGCTCTCAACAAAGGAAGTTACTGATTACCCACTTTGTAATAATGATATTAAGATCATGATGTTACAGGGAAATTATGTAGCTCATACTGGAGCTATGATAAGAAAAAGTGTCTTATTAAAATACAATATTCAATGGGAAGAACAGTACACACCAGAGGAAGATTACGTTTTATGGGCAAGACTGCTTGATAAAACCATGTTCTTAAATCTAAAAGAGCCTCTCATTCAATATCGTGATCTAGAGGGTAATACTACTCATACTAGATACCATAAGATGCAGGATTTAGACATTATCGTTAAAGCCATGATAAATCAAAAATTTGGCTATTTAAAAGAATGTGGTTTATCCCATAAAACTTATAAATGGATCTATTTATTCTCATTAATTCCATTTATTAAGATTGCAAAGAGCAGTAAACATAAAAAATACTTCTTATTTGGTTTCTTACCTTTATTAAAGATTTAGTAAGCACATATAAAACACACAAATTCTGATTATGAAACTATATCAATTATTAAAAACTGTATTTTTAAAATTTAATGTAGAAATATCACCTGATAAAAAGAAAGCTTTGTACTTGTTTTGTAGCATTGCAAGTTTAGTTATTCTTGCTCTATTATTTTTAACTGCAGGACAACTAATCGATTTTACTAAAACCACCTTCAATCTTTATGAGCTATCTGAAGATAACATGGTAGGTACTGCTTTTACCTTAGTAGTACTTTTGATCGTAGTGCTTTATTGTTTCTTAAAGAGCTTACTTGAAAATTTAACCATCTGTCTGAAAGTTTTTAAATTAAAGGTAAAAATAAGTTTTATATCAAAATGCACGCTATTAGTTACTGTTGCGCTATTAGCAAGCTTCTATGCTGTTGGCAATGGTAAGATACAATCAGAATTATTTAACAGAGTAGATGACTTTTATAAACTCCAAAAGATAATCAGTCTTGTAAAAGAAAACAATACTGCTACAGATGTTTATGTAAGCAAAATTCCAACTCTCTATAAAAGAGCTGGGATTAACTTTATTGATAAGATTCTACCATTTGAGGAGATTGCATTATCTGAAAATGAAGATCATCTAGCCATTATTGATCCTAATTGTGAGTATAAGTTCTTACTTACACATGGCTACAAATATTATAAAGTGTCAGATACAGCTGGTTTACTTGTAAAATCAGCATCAATCATCAATTTACTTGAGCAATTTGGTTATAAATTCTCAGATTTTTATTCCACCAATGACTTTAGACTTGAAAAATTAGGAAGACTTAATCGTTTAAAGTTTAATCCAAGTAACGGTCTTGAAATTAGGCAAAATAAACCTTTAATTCATACTAATAAGATCCATTTATTAGAAGGTAAATACCACTTTGAATTAAACTTAAATTTATCTCAATACAACTTTGATAAGATAGTTGAATTAGGTGTTTTTAAATTAACAGCATCCGATAAACAAATAGTTTTATTTACAAAAAGAATTACCTCTGATCTATTTGTAGATGGGTGGTATACACTCTCATTTGATATCGACGTGGATCGTAATTACCACGATGTGGAAATATCTGTTGAGCCAACATCTGGCAATAGTATCTATTTAAGTAAGGCAACTTTCTCAAAGCTAAAAACACACTAATTGCTTTTACTCATTCGTATGGAACTGTAAGATGGAACTTAAAGCTTCAGCTATATTATCAAATTTTTCAAATAATGTTAATGTTCTATTAAACTTGTTTAAGCAGCTTATTTGCTTAAAACAACTTGATGAACTAGTAGTTGTTGTAAGAGATAAAGAAACTGAAGAAAAAATTTCTAAACTTAAAGAAATTGTTGAAAATAATAATCTTACAATTAAAGTAATTGTTGATAATTCTTGCGCAACCGTTCCTCTAAAATATCTAAAAGAATTAACAAACGAGTTAATTTACATTCTTCCAGATACATATACGTTTGAGACAAAAGTCTTTCATAAAATGTATGAAGCTATTGTTTCAGATGAAAAAATCGGTTTTATATTTACAAGCATAAAAAATAACAAGATTGTAACTAAACTTACTTCTGATGAAAAAGTTAATTATTACTTATGTCAAGGGGAATTACCTGAGATTTTAGATTGTTATAATCTAGGTATAGTTAAAAAGTCTTTAGCGTTGCAAACTCCATATCAGTACTTTGCAAAGTATTTTTTCAGACACTTAGCAGAGATAGCAAAAAAACAATCTCTAAAATATTGTCAATTAGCTAATTTAAGAATTACTGTCGAAAATAAAGATAATCTAATAAGAAAATTTACAAAAACATATAGTAGCGACTACAACAAAGCAAATTACTATTCCCTTACTAAAGAGCCAAAAATGTCGCTTCTCGATAAGATCTTTTCAATAAAATTTGCTCACTCAAGATACTATCTATGCATATTTAATTTAAAAATCCATCTTAAAGTAAATAAAAAAATTACTTTTCCTAAAAATGCTATAGAGTGTACTTACATTAAAGAAAACCTTGATCCTACAAGAATTGAAAAGGTATGTATTTTTGCTGGATTTACAGCAAATGGAACCATCACCGAAAACAATCTTAATTACTTATCAGTATTAAAAGGGAATTTTGATTTTATTGTCTATGTAGCTGACAGCAAAGCAACTCAGGATACAGTTGATAGCTTAAAGCAATACTGCGATGCTATCATCATAAAAAGGCATGAAGAATATGATTTTGGTTCTTACAAATTAGGCTATCAACTATTATCCAAATTAGATGTAATCAAAAATGCAAAAAAATTGTTGTTGTGTAATGACAGTGTAGATTTCATTGGCTCTAAGGAAAACATTGCAAATTTAATTGATTTATCAGAAAAATTTGATGCCTATTCCTTGTGCACTGCTACCTATGGTTTTGGAGAAAAAATTAAAAAACATGATTACACATGGATTAAATATCCACACTTACAAAGCTATTTCCTATTATTAAGTGGTACTGTGTTTAAAAGTAATTATTTTGATCAATTTATTAATTCAATCACTAAACTGCATAATAAAACTGATATAATTATCAAATATGAGATGGGCTTAACCAAGCTATTAAATGAGCATGGTGTTAAATATTCATCATATTACCCATATGATGATAGTAGCATTGTTAATCCATTTTTTATGTATCTAAATCCAGCTTATAAAGATGCTATTTTTATAAAACATTCACTTCAAAAGTTATAAGACAACCATATATAAATACTCATATTAAATTTACTAATTGCTACTATGAAAAAAATTTTAGTTCACCTTCATTTATATTATACTGAGTTTTACAAAGAATTAGAAAACTGTATTCTAAATTTAGAACCAAAGTATGATTTTGATTTATTTGTAACTATTCCAGAAACAAACTTAAATTTAAAGCCTCAGATTTTATCAACCTTCCCAAATGCTAAAGTTCAGGTTGTAGAGAACATCGGATATGATATTTATCCTTTTATAAAAGTTATTCAAGGTGTAAATCTTGATGACTATAGCTATGTAATTAAATTGCATACTAAAAGAAATATTAACAAACTTAAGTATGATTATGTTTCCATTTATAAAAACAAATGGTTTGGTGAATCTAATTGGAGGGAAGGATTAATAACTTTTATTAAATCAAAAGAAAATTTAAACAAAGTTATTTCCTTTCTAAATGAGCATGACCAAGTAGGAATGCATGGAGGTCATGCTTACATACTTAATCAATTTACTGATGCTCAAAAGACTATAAAACCAGTTCAAAATTATTTAAAACAAAAATCATATAAGTTTGTTAGTGGATCAATGTTTATTGCAAAAGCCCAAGTATTTAAGCTTTTACAAAATCAACTAATTGATGCTACAAACTTTGAAAAATCAGATCAAACCCACGAACTAGTGCAATTTGCACACATCATGGAGAGATATTTAGGTTACTGTGTAACAAGTAACAATCTAAAAATTGAAGATTGTTTAATGCATAAATTGAATAAATTTCTAATTACAAGTAGGAAATTTATAGATATGTTTATAAGTAATTATATTTTCAGCATTAGAATCACTAATAAGCAAAAACTACTAATTAAAGTTTTAAAAATCCCTGTATATAACAAGTTAATAAAAAATAAAGAAGAATAAAAAAATTTTATGCTTTATTAGCAATGAGATATTAGGTATTATTCTACATTGTTTATATAAATTGAACTTGTAAGGAAGGTTAGCATGAAAGGAATTTTATTAGCAGGTGGCAGTGGTTCACGTTTATATCCACTAACCAAAACCTTATCAAAGCAACTATTACCTGTTTATGATAAGCCTATGATCTATTATCCTTTATCTACACTTATGATGTTTGATATTAAGGATATTTTAGTTATCTCAACCCCAAGAGATCTGCCTAATATTGAGAATTTATTAGGCGACGGTTCCAAACTTGGTATTAAGCTATCCTACAAAGTTCAAGAAAAGCCAGAAGGTATTGCTCAAGCATTTCTGCTAGCTGAAGACTTCCTTAAAGGTCAAGATGACGTTTGCCTAATCTTGGGTGATAATATCTTCTACATGGGCAGTCAATTTGAGGAATTTAAAACCCAGGTTAACAGTAATAAAGGCAAAAATGCTACCATCTTTGCTTACCACGTAACCGATCCTGAGCGTTTTGGTGTTGTTGAATTTGACAAAGACAGAAATGCTTTATCTATTGAAGAAAAGCCAAAACATCCAAAATCCAATTATGCTTCAGTTGGCTTATATTTCTATCCTGGTGATGTAGTTGAAAAAGCAAAGACTTTAAAACCATCTGCTCGCGGTGAGTATGAAATTACTGATTTAAATAATATGTACCTAAATGAAGGTAGAATGTCCGTAGTACCTATGAAGCGTGGTAATGCTTGGCTTGATGCTGGAACCCCAGATAGTCTAATGGACTCAAGCTCATTCGTACAAATTATTGAGAAACGTCAAGGCTTAAAGATTGCTTGTATCGAAGAGATTGCGTATAAATTAGGTTATATCAATGATTCTCAGATGCAAGCTTTAATTGATGAGCTTAAAGCTGGCAATTATAAAGATTACTTAATTAAAGTTTTAGAGGAAAAACATGAACTTTATTAAAACAGAGATTGATGGTGTAATCATCGTTGAACCACGTGTATTCAATGATGAAAGAGGTTACTTCTTTGAAAGTTACAATCAACAAGAGTTTGCTAAAAATGGAATTGATTGTAACTTTGTACAAGACAATCAATCTAAATCCTCCTTTGGTGTAATCAGAGGTCTTCATTGCCAAACTGGTGAATTTTGTCAAGCAAAGCTTGTTAGAGTGCTTCAAGGTAAAGTTCTTGATGTTGCTGTGGATGTAAGACATAACTCTAAGACCTTTGGTAAACATGTTGCTGTAGAGTTATCTTCAGATAATCAACGCCAATTGTTCATTCCTAGAGGTTTCCTTCACGGCTTTAGCGTGCTATCAGATACAGCAATTTTTGCTTATAAAGTAGATAACTTCTATAATAAAGCATCTGAGTGGGGCATGAGATTTGATGCTCATGAGTTCAACATCGATTGGAAAGTTCCAAAAGATAAAGTAATCACCTCAGAAAAAGATAGAATTGAGCATTCCTTAAAGGATGTTCCTTTATTTAATTAAATTTCTTCATTGATATTGCATGTTGTTTCATTAAGGTAGTGCAATATCATTTATTTTGTAATACCACATAGAAAGTTGTGTATATGAAAAAATCAATTCTTGTAACTGGTGGTGCTGGTTTTATCGGCTCTAACTTTGTTCCTTATTTTTGTGAAAAATACCCTGAATACCATGTTATAAACATTGATAAATTAACTTACGCTGGTGATTTATCTAATGTATCTGAATGTGAAAACATGGATAACTATACCTTTGTTAAAGGTGATATCTGTGATGAAGAGTTAATTGAAAAACTCTTTAATGAATATGACATTCAAGGTGTGGTACATTTTGCAGCTGAAAGCCATGTAGATAATTCTATTAAAGGTCCTAAGATCTTTATGCAAACTAATATCATGGGTACCTTTACTTTATTAAACGCTGCATATCATCACTGGATGGATGGACCATCAAAAGTTAAACCAGGATATGAGGAAGCTCGTTTTCACCACATTTCCACAGATGAAGTGTATGGCACTTTAGGTGAGACAGGATTCTTCAGTGAAACTACTCCTTATGCACCTAATAGCCCTTATTCAGCATCAAAAGCAAGTTCTGATTTTATCGTAAGAGCTTTTTGCCATACTTATGGCTTAAATGTAACCACTTCAAATTGCTCAAATAACTATGGACCTAAACAGAACCATGAGAAGTTAATTCCTCATATCATTGAAAATGCTTTAGCATTAAAACCATTACCAATTTATGGTAAAGGTATCAATGTTCGTGATTGGTTATATGTGTTAGATCATTGTAAAGCTGTTGACTTAATCTTCCACAAGGGTAAGAGTGGTGAGACTTACAACATTGGTGGTCACAATGAACGCAATAACATCACCATTGTAAATACCATTTGTCAAATCTTAGACGAGAAAGTGCCTCGTAAAGATGGCAAGAAGTATGCTGATCTAATAACCTTTGTAACTGATAGAGCAGGACACGATCTTCGTTATGCTATTGACGCTACAAAGCTTACCACTCAACTTGGTTGGAAGGCAGATGAAACCTTTGATACAGGTATTATAAAAACTGTTGAATGGTATTTAAGAAAATTCCAATAATTGCTTTTTTACTTTAATTTTTTACCATGCCTCAATTTAATTGAGGCATTATTTTGATGAAAGAATAAAGATGCAACAAAGACGATTTGATCTAGATTTACTCAAATGTATTGCTATTTTTGCAGTTGTTTTATATCACGCTAACTTCATATTTGAAACTGTTGAGATTAAATCTTTACACTACTTTAGCAGTGGATTTTTAGGTGTTGATATCTTCTTTGTAGTATCTGGTTTCTTAACCGCATCCTCTGTAATACGTAATCTAAATAAACAACAATTCTCCTTAAAACAATTCTTTTTAAGACGCTTATTAAGAATTTATCCAACTCTGTTAGTACTATGTACTATCTGTATTCTCGTTGGTTACTTTTTACTATTTAGCAGTGAATTTAGTGAATTAGTTGTAGAAGCAGCTAATGCTTTAGTTTTTATTGGAAATATTCGTTTATCAAATGCATCAAGCTACTTTGATCTGGATGTAAGCCAAAAATTACTGTTACACACTTGGTATCTTTGTATTACAGTTCAATTCTATGTACTGTATCCAATTATTTTGTTTGTACTCAAAAAGATCTTTGGATTAGAAAGGGTATTAGTTGCAAATCTTCTTCTAGTTGTTCCTTTCATCATCTTGGCTATGTATACCTCAAAAGATGGAACTGGTTACCTAACTACCTCATCAAGAATTTGGGAGTTGTTTTTAGGTGCATCAATATTTTCCTTGCAAGATAGCCTTAACAAGACTGTATTTAACAATGATTTATTAAAAAGAATTTGCTCAATTTTAGGATTCTGCTTAGTTTTACTTGCTTTTGCAGTTATTGATTTGTCCTATGGATCATGGTACATCTCAACTTCTATTTTGACTGTTTTAGGTACAATTCTAGTAATACTAGCTGCATTTAATTGTTCTTTATTTAACAACAGCTTTATTAAGTTCGTATCATCAAGCACCTTATCTATCTATTTATGGCACTATCCTTTGATGATCTTTATGATCAAGATGAAGATAGTCGATAGCAGTTTATTCTTACTTTATGCAGTACTAATCATATCTGTATTTTCAGTAGTAAGTTATAAGTTTATAGAGTCTTTATCTTTTAATACCTTTAAAATTGCAAAAACCTCAGCTCTTATTGGATGTTTTTTTGTTTGCTTGTTTGGCTATTTAAACTTCAAATCAGAAGATAGCAAAACATATCTCACTCAATTTGTAAGATTCCATGCACTTGATTATAAAGCTACTTTTGAAAAAGCAAGACTAGTAGATTTAGGTAATGGCCTTACAATTACAACAGTTTCTGCAAAAGAAAATGAATTTCCATCAACCTTTTTTATTGGAGATTCACATACGGCTCAATTACAAGATTTTTTCTTAAACTCAAAGGAACCTATATCTTACTACGCGGAAGCTGCCACAATGTCATATGGCAAGTATTTTTCAAACGTAAAAAATATCTTATATCCAAAAACTAGACAGAGAATAAAAAAATTCTATGACACTTATAAAGCTGTTCTATCTACTTTAAATGACGGTTCTAGAGTTGTTATTACAAATCATTTTTTAGCTTATTATGGCGAATTTTTAAAAGAGAATAATCTTAAACGAAATTCAGATAGTATTAAGTTGTATGTAGATGCCATCATAAATGATTTTGACGAGCAAATTTCTTTATATCCAAATTTACATTTTTACATTTGCTCTGATGGCATCACTATACCTGTTTCAATAGTAGAGCAGTCAATGATTGATTTAAAAGACTCTTTTTTACAAAATTTTATGAAGACAGGTGTTACCACATCTATTGACATATATGCTTATGAAAATAGTGTTATTCTTACTAAATTAAAGGAATACGCAAAGACCAAAAGAAACGTTTATATTATTAATCGTTTAGATACTTTTAAAGACGATAGTAGCGAGAATAATTATAAAATTATTTTGGATAACAAAAACTTATATATTGATTGTAATCACCAATCAGCATACGGTGGACAACTCCTTGGTAAATATATAATTGATAGCATCAAAAATAATGAAGAAACTTTTAAATAAACAAAACAGAATTGGTATTGTCTATTTTATATATATCAATTCTAAAAAAGATTATAAAAAAGTGATTAAAGATCAACTGAAGGATGTTGTATCTTCAGGGGTCTTAAATGATGCTGATATCTATTTAGAAGTTAATATCTCTGATGATATCAATTGCAAAGCTTCCTTAGAGCAGTTTTTTAATTCCTTAGGGATTACCTTTTCAAATATTCACTATACAAAAGAGAATTATTTTGAATACGAAGGATTATCAAGAATTCATACCTTAGCAGGGGAGAACAAGTATGATTTCTTGTGCTATTTCCATACTAAAGGCATGAGTTATAAAAAGAAAGGATTATTCAATCGCTCACCTAGAGAAATTGTATTAACTTATCTTAATTTTCATAATTACAAGCATACAGTCAAGATTTTTGATTCAAATAAAGAGATTGGTAAAGCTGGTCCTTTTCCATGCCTTAATGAAAATACTAAAGTTTCTGATCAATGGAGTTGGTTTAATTTCTTTTGGGCAAGATCAGATTATTTAAGAAATTTAGAAGTCCCACAAAAAACAACCGATAGATACTATTACGAATCTTGGATTAGTAGAGCAAGTAAAACTTCAAGCTTATGCTATTCCTTGTATACCAAAAAGATAGAAGGCTTTACTGGCTCAAAAGCTTCAACAACACTTAAAAATTTAAGTAAATTGTATAAATACACATTTCCAATTTCTTTAATTTATATAAAATTGATGTATTTTTTTAATAAATAAACGATTTAAATTTACTCATATGGTTTTTGCAAGTTTACCTTTTATATTTTTTATCTTACCGCTATTTTTAGTATGTACCTATTTATCTAAAAAATATGTAACCTTAAGAAATATTCTACTTTGCTTAGTAAGTCTTTTTTTCTATGTTTTTGATGGTAGTTTCCATTCATTAAAAATACTACTTGCATATGGCTTTCTAAATTTTATTTTTGGATATCTTTTAGAACTTTCAAAATCCTTAAATAATAGCAAGATAAAATTATTTACCTTGATACTATTTGTTACTATCAATGTATGTGGCTTAGTCTTCTACAAGTACACCTATTGGCTAGTATCTATAATTTCTGATACAGGTTTATTTGGGCAGTTAAGTGTAAAGAAACAAACTCTGCCATTAGGTATCAGCTTTTTTACCTTCCATGCTGTAAGTTATCTAATTGACATCTATCGTGGTGAAATAAGTGGTAAGACAAAGGTAATCAATTTCTTAACATATTTCTTTATGTTCCCGCATTTAATTGCTGGTCCTATTGTTAGATACAAGCAAATTAAAGATGATGTATCAACTGTATCTTGCAATTCTGAGCTTTTAACCTACGGTATCTATAGATTTATTTTAGGTGTTAATAAAAAGATCTTAATTGCAAACTCTGTAGCACCACTTGCAAATATGGCCTTTGGTTATCACATTGATTCAATTTCTCCTCAAGATGCTTGGATTGGTGCTATTGCCTACATGCTTCAAATATATTTTGATTTTTCAGCTTATTCTGATATGGCAATAGGTTTAGCCGCAATGGGGGGCTTTAGATTTAGTGAAAACTTTAATGCTCCATATGTAAGTTCATCCATTAAAGAATTTTGGAGAAGATGGCATATCTCTTTATCCTCTTGGCTTAGAGACTATGTATATATTCCTTTAGGTGGTTCTAGAGTTAAAACCTCTAGGATCTATTTTAATTTAGTATTTGTATTCTTCTTATGCGGTTTATGGCATGGAGCTAATACCACCTTTATTGTGTGGGGATTATACAACGGTTTATTTTTAGTCTTTGAAAGAGTATGGCTTGGTAATAAGCTAGATAAGTTACCAAAAATTTTAACCCGCTCTTACGCATTGATTGTTGTGTTAATTGGTTGGGTATTTTTCAGAGCCGAAAACTTATCTCAAGCTATAGATTATTTACAAACTATGTTCTTTATTAGCAATACTTCAAATAACAGCATCTGCAATGGGGAATTTTTAAATTACTTAGCTTTAATTGCAGGTTGTGCCATAGCTTTATTTAATTTAAATAGCTTTGATTCCTCCAATGCTAAAGATTGTAAGATCCACAAAATTCCACTGTTAACTAATTTTGTGTTGGTATTTATTTCTATTACAATACTTTACTTTGGTTCTCAGAACCCATTTATCTATTTTAATTTCTAGGTATTAAGTAATGATAAAGGTAATTAAATTTTTATTTCTAACATTACTATTTATAGTTCCAATTGTGGGTTTTATAACCACACCAAATGATCATGTTATCAAAGGTGAAAATCGAACTGTAAATCAGCTACCTATATTTAATCTTAAAAATCCTATCTATTTCTCTAATCTAATTGCTTATTTCAACGATAGAATGCTTTTTAAAGAGAAGGTAAATGAGCGTCTGTATCCTCTATATAAAGAATATTTCAACGATTTTGATGCCTCTTTAGATAAATATAGCATTTATGGATTGAATGGATGGATTTTTGCTGGTAATACACTTGCAAATGTCTATTCTCAACATGTTGAATCTATTACCCCAAATTGGGTCAAAGTTAAACAACAAATATCAGAGTTAATAACTATTAAAGAGGAAGCAACTAAGTATAATTCTCCTTTTTTTGTAGTGGCAGCTCCTGATCCTCATGGAATATACAGTGAGTACCTAAATCCTTACATAAAATCACCTGGTAAATATAGATTATTTAACAAGATTCTACCTCTATATAATAAAAATAATCTAACCGTAATTGATAGCTATGATTATTTGAGATCTCAAAAAGATCCTAATGAAATACAAACTCTTTATCTTGCTGACGACTCACATTGGAATAGTTATGGTGCATACTTAACTTTTAATTATGCTATGTCCACAATTTTGAAAAACTATGCTTCTATTGAGCACAAATTTAAATTTTCACAACACTTTAATGGAGATTTAATTAGAAATATTAAAAATCCTAAAAAGAATTTTCTTGATTATGCTGAAGTAACAGACTTTGAAAAAACACCTATAGAAATTTTAGATTTGAACAATAAAACAAAGGCAATTAGTAACATCTCTAATTTAAACATTGCTGGTTATGAATACAAAATTATCAATAAAACAGCAAAACTCAAAAAAAAGATTTTGCTGATATCTGATTCTTACGGCTTCAGTTTGACACCTTTTGCTGTTGAATTATTCAAGGAAGTCGTATTTACCACAAGATATGGTAATTACTTACAAAGAAGTGTTAACCTCATTAACCAAGAAAAGCCAGATCTTGTTATATATCTAAGTGGCGAAAGATTTTTTGCAAATTACTAAGTATTAAGAAATGACATCGAAATTTACAATAAAAGAAAGAAGAGTAGATATAGACTTTTTAAAGACTATAGCCATTGTTTTTGTAGTTTTATATCACACATATGTATTACTTTCGGTTATACATGACGACTCTTTTAATCTCTTTAAATATTTTAGAATTGTTCCTCCTTTACTAATTGTTTGTTTAGTATCAATTCTTATAGGCTACTTTTTACTATATCCAAAAGTATTTCAGGAATTAGTAAAAGAAGCCTTTAATGCCGTACTCTTTATCGGTAACTTTAGACTCATTGGCGGTTCTGGTTATTTTGGTATTGCTGCAACTGATAAAGTATTATTACATACTTGGTATTTAGCGATTACCTTCCAGTTTTATATTCTATTTCCTTTATTGTTGCTATGTTTTAGAAAGCTGTTTGGGGAAAATAACTTAGGCAAAGCAATTTTAGCACTAACCGTAATCTTGATAGCTATTGCATATTTGTTAAGTTTAGACGGTAACGGATACCTAAAAACTGAATGCAGAATTTGGGAATTATTTATTGGAGCTTTACTTTACGCAAATCAATCTACTATTACCAAGCTTTATAAGCAGTATAAAATTCCTACAACCATA
>CACZXZ010000045.1 GCA_902785325.1 uncultured Succinivibrio sp.
TAAATGTAATATATAATATTTATTTGTTATTGTAAAGTGTTCATTTGTGGCTTTCATCCACACAGCAAGCTGTGTGGTTTTTCGCCAATGTTTTATAACATAAGGATTGTTATGTCAAAACCAATGATTGTAGCTGAGTTATCTGGTAACCATAACGGCTCACTAGATAGAGCAATTGAATTGATGGAGAAAGCTCACGCTTGTGGTGCTGATGCCATAAAAATTCAAACCTATACTGAAGACAGTTTAACATTAGATTCAAAACGTGATGAGTTTTTACTAAAGGGCGGTTTATGGGGAGGCATGACCTACTATGAACTCTACAAAAAAGCTAAAACTCCAAGAGAATGGATGAAACCATTGTTTGAGCATGCTAAAGCTCATGGCATCCTACTATTTAGCTCTCCTTTTAGTTTTGAGGATGTAGATTGTTTAGAGGAGGCAGGTTGTCCTATTTATAAGATTGCTTCCTATGAATTAAATGATCTTAAACTCATAGATTACTGTGCTTCAAAAGGAAAGCCTATGGTAATGTCCACAGGTTTAGCTACTTTTGAGGAAATTGTAAGAGCAGTTGAGGTGGTAAGATCTCATAAGATTGAGGACTTAACTTTATTGCATTGTGAGAGTAGATATCCTGCCGATCCTACCAAGTTTAACTTATTATCAATTCCTTATTTAAAAGAGCAGTTTAAGTGCAAAACTGGTCTTTCAAACCATGCTTTAGGCGATGAACTAGATATTGCAGCCATCGCTCTTGGTGCTGACATGATTGAAAAACACTTTACTGATGATAGAAGTAAAGGTGGAGTGGATTCAGCCTTTTCTATGGATGTAGCTGATCTTACTAAGCTTGTTAAAGATGCTAAGATGGTATCACAGGCTTTAGGGGTTAAAGAAGTGAAGTTACAAGACGATGAGTGGGGTATGAGAAATGGCAGACGCTCTTATTATCTTGTAAAGCCAATGAAAAAAGGTGAAGTGTTAACCATTGAGCATGTAAAGAGTGTAAGACCTGCTTTAGGTTTAGAGCCTTACTTAATTGATACACTAATTGGTAAAAGAGCTACTTGTGATCTTGAAAGTCCAATTCCACTTAAGGCAGAGGATTTTAATTAGATAAGAAAATGTTAAGGGCAGAGTATTAAACACTTTGCCTTTCAACTATAGACATAAAGAAAAAGCCTCGCATTGCGAGGCTTTCTTATAGAACTAGTAGCAAATATTATTTGCCTGACTCTTCCATAGACTTGATTAACTCAAGAACCTTGTTTGAGTAACCGATTTCGTTGTCGTACCAAGATACTAACTTAACGAACTTATCAGTTAAAGCAATACCAGCCTTCTCATCGAAGATAGAAGTGTGGGTGTTGCCTAAGAAGTCTGAAGAAACAACTGCTTCATCAGTGTAATCCATAATGCCCTTCATAGGACCTGCAACAGCAGCCTTGATAGCAGCACAGATATCTTCGTATGAAGCACCCTTCTTTAAGGTACATGTTAAGTCAACTACTGAAACGTCTAGTGTTGGAACACGAATTGACATACCAGTTAACTTGCCGTTTAACTCAGGAATTACCTTACCAACAGCCTTTGCAGCACCAGTTGATGAAGGAATGATGTTACCTGCAGCACCACGGCCACCACGCCAATCCTTTAATGAAGGACCGTCAACAGTACGTTGTGTAGCTGTTGTTGAGTGAACAGTGGTCATTAAGCCTTGCTCTAAACCGAACTCGTCGTTGATAACCTTAGCTAAAGGTGCTAAGCAGTTGGTGGTGCAAGATGCGTTAGAAACGATGTCTTGGCCAGCATAAGTATCGTTGTTAACACCCATAACGAACATTGGAGTTGAATCCTTTGAAGGAGCTGACATAACAACACGACGTGCACCAGCTTGGATGTGCTTACGTGCTAACTCGTCTGTTAAGAAGAAGCCAGTTGACTCAACAACGTACTCTGCACCAACATCACCCCACTTTAAGTTTGCAGGATCGCGCTCAGCAGTTACGCGGATGGTGTTACCGTTAACGATTAAGTTACCATCTTTAACTTCAACTTTGCCCTGGAAAGCACCATGCATAGTATCGTACTTTAACATGTAAGCCATGTAATCAGGTGGTAATAAATCATTAATACCAACAACCTGAATGCCTAACTCTGGACGATAGATTGAAGCGCGGAATACGAAACGACCGATACGGCCAAAGCCGTTAATACCAACTTTAATAGTCATATTAAATGTTACCCGTAGTTAACAATTTACGAAAAAAATAAAACAATAAAAAGATACTCTAAAACTTAATTTTGTCAAGTAAGGTTCTATTGTTAGAACTTTTATAAAAGTACTTTCTATTCAAAAGCACGCATATTATAGTCGAAAATGTGATTTTTTTATATCTAAGTTTTATTAAAACCTTGTTAATTCTTTAAATATAAGCTTTATTTTGTGATTTACTAGATAAATACCCTATATAAAACAATAAGATAACTTAGAAAATTTTTTATTAAATAAGTGAAAAAAATTTGCATATTTTGGTGCAAAAATTTAGAAACTTTGTGATTTTTTATCTTTGATGATAATTTTAACAAGTGCTTAATTTTGACTTTTGATTTGTATCTAAATGTGAAAAATTGCAATTAATACACCGTCAATACACAAAATTAAACAAATAAGCTCTAATTTTAAAAATTTAGCTTAGGTCAAATAATTAGATAAAACATAGGATAAAAGCGTTATTTTACGAGCATAGACATTCTATTTTTTGTATCATAATAAGATTATTAAAACTTCATTTTCTTTATGAAAATTTATTTAATTTTTTGACATTTGAATATAACGGTATAACAATGATTGACATTCAGCAATTAGCAGATCAAAAAGGGATTGCTAGACAATACATCGACGCTTCTCATAATTTAATTACTCTAACAGAGGAGAGTCGTGTAAACACTTTAGAGATTTTAGGTTATCCAGTACATGACCAAAAAGCTCTTGAGGCTATGCTTCAAGAGGAAGTTACTAAAGAATTTAAAAATGTTGTCGATCCTGTATGCATTTTAAATGACGAGGATCATAAGCAGGTTTATATTCGTGTACCTGAGTCTTTTGGCGAAGATGAGAATGCTACTATAACTTTAGAAATTAAGTTAGAAGATGGCAGAAGTGTACAAAGAACTTTACCTTTAGAGCAAGTTGAAATTGCTGATTTCAAAACCGTAGACAATGTTGTTTACGACATTCGCCGTTACCAGATTATTACTAATTTACCTTATGGTTATCATCACTTAAGTTGTGAGATTAAGTCAAAGCACAAGACCATAAGATCTATTGAAATGTCACTTATTCGTACACCTGTAAAGATGTACACCCCACAAGAAATTGAAAGCGGTAAAAAAGTTTGGGGCGTAAGCTCACAGCTTTATTCTGTTCGTTCAAGAGATAACTGGGGTATCGGCGATTTTGCTGATTTAAGACAATTACTTTTAGGCGTGCACAAGTGCGGTGGTCAATTTGTAGGCTTAAACCCAATGCACGCAGGATATCCAGCAAATCCTGATGAATCTTGTGTAAGTCCATATTCACCATCTTCAAGAAATTGGATCAACATCATTTACATCAGCGTAAATGAAGTACCTGAATTACAACAGTGTCAAAAGGCTCTAGACTTAATTCACAGTCAAGAATATGTAACTAAGATTAACGAATTACGTCAAAGAGAGTATGTTGATTATCGTGGCGTATTACAGCTAAAGCTAAAAGCCTTACGTACAATTTTTGATAATGTTAAGGTAAATGACGCAACTACCGCTCGTGGTGCTAAATTCAATTACTTCTTAGAGCAAGGCGGTGAGAATCTTCTAAACTTTGCAACTTATGATGCTTTACAACAAAGCCTATATAATCAAGGTGTACAAGCAAGTTCTTGGGAAGACTTCCCTAAAGAGCTACAGGATGTAAATTCTCCTGCAGTTGCAAAATGGCGTGCAGACAATTATCAAGACGTTCTATTCTATTGCTACTTACAGTTCTTAGCTTCAGAGCAATTAACCAATGCTTATAAAGCCGCAAAAGATGCTGGTATGTTAATTGGTACTTACAGAGATTTAGCTGTCGGTGTTGCAAAGCAAAGCTGTGACGTATGGGCAGATGTTGATAATGTATTCAGACCAACAGGCTCAATCGGTGCTCCACCTGATCCACTAGGACCTCTAGGTCAAAACTGGGGTTTAGCTCCAATGTCACCTAAGGCTCTAAAAGAGTGTGGTTACAAGCCAATGATTGCTATGTACCAAGCTAACATGAAGTCTTGCGGTGCAATCCGTATTGATCATGCTGCAGGTTTATATAGATTATGGTTAACTAAGATGGGCGAGCCTGCTTCAAAGGGTGCTTATGTACATTATGATATGCACGATTTACTAGGTATTATTGCTCTAGAGTCCCATCGTAATAAGTGCTTAGTAATCACCGAAGATTTAGGTACAATTCCTGTTGAATTAACTAAGGCTTTAAGACATGTAGGTGCTTTCTCTTATAAGATCTTCTTCGATGAGAAAGCTCAAGACGGTGGCTACATTGCACCACGTGACTACATTTCTCAAGCTATGTCAGCTCTAACTACTCATGATATGCCAACTCTAGTAGGCTGGTGGCACTATTATGATTTACAACTAGGTCAAAAACTTGGTATTTATACCCAACAAGAAGCTGACAACTTACAAGCTCAAAGAGCTGAGTCAAAACAAAGAATTCTAGACAGTATGCATGGTTTAGGTTCAATTGCAGATACCTATACAAGAGATGCATCACAGTCTGTGATGAATAAAGAATTAGCTTGCGCTTTACAGGTACATATGTGTACTGGTTCTTGCTCTCTATTCAGTTCTCAAGTAGAGGATTGGATTGGTGTAGATAAGCCAGTAAACGTTCCTGGTACTAACAGCGAGTATCCAAACTGGCGTCGTAAGCTAACTCGTGATTTAGAGGACATCTTTGTTGATCAAGATGTTCTAGATATGACAAATAAAATGACATTAGCACGCAATAAAATTGATAGCTAAGGAGTGCACAATATGTTGATCGATGATTTCAATAATGCCAAGATTGGCAATCCTTTTGAGACTTTAGGTCTACAAAAGGTAGAAGGCAAGGAAGGATACCTTCTTCGTGCCTGGTTGCCAGATGCAAAGAGTGTAGATGTATATCCTCTAAAGGGTAAGAAAAAGATTTGCTCTTTATCAATAGTCCATGAAGATGGTCTATTTGAAGAGTATTTAGAGGTAAAGAAGCCTTTTAATTACAAATTTAAGGTTGAATACAAAGACACTACTATTGAAGTAATCGATCCATATCAATTCAGAGATGAAGCATTCTATGGTTTAAATACCATGAATGAAGATCCTGAGAATATCTATAAGACTTTAGGCGCTCAGCTAATCGAAATTGAAGTTGATGGTGTAAAGATTAAAGGTACTAAGTTTGCCGTTTATGCACCATCAGCAAGTGCTGTAAGTGTCATTGGTGACTTTAACTTCTGGGATGGCAGAAGATTGCCAATGGCTAGAAGTTTACTAGGTCACTGGGTTTTATTTGTTCCAGGCTTAGGCGCAGGTTTGCGTTATAAGTACGAGATTAAAGATCCTAACGGTAATCGTCTACCTCATAAGGCAGATCCTGTAGGTTTCTACCACGAGCAGTATCCATCTTTTGCTTCTATCATTTCAGATCACACTACCTATACTTGGAATGATGATGCTTGGCGTAAATCTCAGCTTAACAATAAGCTTGAGCAGCCAATGTCCATCTATGAGTTACATTTAGGCTCTTGGAAGCGTGACGAGAATGGTCAACCATTAACTTACAGACAACTTGCTGTAGAGTTACTAGACTACGTTAAGAGCATGGGTTATACCCATATTGAGTTAATGCCTATTATGGAACACCCATTCTCAGGCTCTTGGGGCTATCAGCCAACTGGTCTATTTGCTCCAACCTCTCGTTTTGGCTCTATTGACGATTTTAAATTCTTCGTTGATACCTTCCACCAAAATGGTATTGGTGTGATCTTAGATTGGGTTCCAGCCCACTTCCCAACTGATGCCTTTGGTCTAGCTAAGTTTGATGGTACCTGTGTTTACGAGTACGAAGATCCTCGTCGTGGCTGGCATCCTGATTGGAACTCTTTAATTTACGATTTTGGTCGTGATACAGTTCGTAGATTCTTAATTGCTTCAGCTTTAGTATGGTTAGACTTATATCATATTGACGGTTTAAGAGTTGATGCCGTAGCTTCTATGCTTTACTGGGATTACTCAAGAAAAGAAGGCGAGTGGATCCCAAATGTGGATGGCGGTAACATCAACTATGAGGCTGTAAGTTTCTTAAAGTGGTTCAATGAGTGCGTTTATAAGAAGTATCCTCATGCAACTACTATTGCTGAGGAATCAACTGCATTCACAGGCGTATCTCGTCCAACTTACTCAGGTGGCTTAGGCTTTGAATTTAAGTGGAACATGGGCTGGATGCACGATTCTCTTGAATATATGCAAACCGATCCATTCTTCCGTAAATATCATCATGGAGAAATGTCTTTCTCTATGATCTATGCTTACAATGAGAACTTTATCTTATCTATTTCTCACGATGAGGTAACTCACGGCAAGCACTCTTTACTATATAAGATGCCAGGTGACGAGTGGCAACAAGCTGCTAACTTACGTGCTTACTTAGGTTATCAGTATGCTCATCCTGGTAAGAAACTAAACTTCATGGGTTCAGAGTTTGGTCAAGGTTCAGAGTGGAATGATAATTCTCAGTTAGACTGGTGGTTGTTAAAGTATCCTAAGCATCAAGGTATTCAAGCTTTAGTAAGAGATTTGAACAATCTCTATAGAAAAGAGCCTTGCTTGTGGAAGGAAGATTACAATCCTGAAGCTTTCAAGTGGTTAGATGTAAATGATGCTGATCACAGTGTCTTTGCAATGCAAAGAAATTGTGGTGACGATTTTATCATCGCAGTATCTAACTTTACTCCTGTACCTTATGTTGCTTATCGTTTAGGCGTACCAACCCCTGGTACTTACGAGGTTATCTTCAATACCGACGATAAGAAGTATTGGGGTAGCAATTACGGTACTGGCAATGACAAGATGGTTGCATCTAATATTTCATGGCAGAATAATTTCCACTCCATCGTATTAGACTTACCACCTTTATCAACAATCTTTATTAAAAAGATTTCAGATTAACCTTTCTATATAGATTTAAGCTCCACTTTGTGTGGGGCTTTTTTTAAATTTTGATCGCCGTATTTGTAATAATCTAACTTTAGCTTAAAATTTTTTTAGGTATGTAATATAAATAATAAAAAGTAGTTAGCAACTCATAATAATAAAAGGCTACGTGTATGAATAAACATTTATCACCGGATGTTGATTTTCGGCTTGTGCCACTAGGTGCAACTCCAACTAAAGAAGGCTGTTATTTTGCAGTTTGGTCTCCAAACGCCAGATCCATTGTCATTCACATCTTTAATCGCCAAGAAAAAGAGCTTTATAAAGTAGCGCTACCTGAAAAGCGCGGTAGTATTTGGTATGGCTTTTTACCTAATGTTACTGTAGGTGATTTGTATGCTATTGAAGCTTTAGGTGAAAATGATCCTGATAGAGGTTTATTCTTTAAAGAAGGTCGTTATCTTACCGATCCTTACGCTAAGTTGTTATCTAAGCCTTTTACTTATAACTACAATGAGTACTTAAATAACAATGCTAAATTTATCCCTAAGTGTATTGTAATTTCCAATGAATTTGATTGGGAGGATGTTCCTAATCCAAGCTTTGGTAGGGATGGTTTAATTATTTATGAAGCTAACGTTAAAGGTTTAACTAAATTAAATCCATTAGTTCCTGAAAAGTTACGTGGAAAATATTTAGGTTTATGTCATCCTAGCGTTATCAATCATTTTAAAAAGCTAGGTGTAACTGCAATTCAGTTAAATCCTATTGCAGCCTTTATGTCTGAGCCACATTTGGCAAAATCAGGTTTAGTAAACTACTGGGGCTACAATCCTATCAATTTTATGGCACCAGATCCTAAATACGCAGTAGAGTATCAAAATGCTGTAGTAGAATTTAAAACCATGGTTAAAGAACTACACAAACACAATATTGCAGTGATTTTGGATGTAGTTTATAACCATACAGCTGAAGGTGGTAAAAATGGCTGTGTGTTAAGTCTACGTGGTCTTGATGCAAGAAATTACTACACCTACAGAAGCGATCCTTATGGCAACTACGATTTTACTAATTGCTATGATGTAACAGGCTGTGGTAATACTGTAAATGCACAAGCTAGACCTACTTTGAATTTAATTCTAGACTCTTTAATCTATTGGGCAAAACACATGAGAGTCGATGGTTTTAGATTTGATTTAGGTGTAACTGTATGTCGTGAAACTCATGGTAGCTCTTTCCATGAATTTGACGCAGATGGCGCTTTCTTAAAATCCTGTTTCTGTATTGACCGTTTAGCTCAATCTATTATGATTGCTGAGCCTTGGGATGTAGGTCCAAATGGCTATCGCTTAGGTCAATTCCCACAAGGTTGGTCTGAGCAAAACGATCAATTCCGCGATATAGTAAGACGTTTCTGGCGTGGTGATAAAGGTCTTATCGGTAAGTTTGCTACAAGAATTATGGGCTCTCGTGACATCTTTACAAGAGATCACCGCTCCATCAATGCAAGTGTAAATTACATTACTTATCATGACGGCTTTACCCTTGAGGATTTAGTATCCTATTCTCATAAATACAATGAGGCAAATGGCGAGGAGAATCGTGATGGTACCAATGAGAATTACTCCTCAAATCAAGGTGTTGAAGGACCAACTAAAGATCCTGAGGTACTAAAGCGTCGTTGGCTATTAAAGCGTAACTTAATGGCTACAACTTTAATCTCTCAAGGTATCCCTCATCTATTAGGTGGTGATGAGTTCTCCCATACTCAAAAAGGTAATAACAATGTTTATTGCCAGGATAATGAATTGTCCTGGACGCATTGGGATTACTCAAGAGAAAATGTGGAATTCATCAATTTCATAGGCAGAATTAACCACCTTAGAAATAAATCAAAGATGCTAAGAGAATTGACTTTAAATGGTGATATGTACCATGTAAATGGCATTTCTTTTGAAGCAAAGTGGTTTAGTATAGATGGCTCTCCTATGACGGATGACAAGTGGAATAATCCTGATAGAGATGCGATTACTTTAACTATTTGCTCTATAAACTCTGATGTAGATGAGAATTGGTGTCTCTTATTTAGCCAAACTTACAATGAACGTACCTTTGAATTACCTGTGTTAGATGTAAGCTCTGAGTGGGTAGAGCTTTTAGATACTAATGTTCCAAATGGAATTCCAAAGCCAAAAGGAGCTACAGATATTAAGAGTGTAACTGTAAATACCCCATGTATTAAAGTTTACATGTTGAAAAAATCTGTAAGTATCAATCCAAAGACTTATGATGCTTTAGATTCTGTGACTAGACATGCTAATAGATCAGGTAAGGCTAAGAAAAAGTCTTAATATAGCTTAAACAAAAGGTTATGCACCGCATAACCTTTTTGCTCATTTTAGTAAAGCTTTTCTAATACTTCTTCATCAATTTTAAAAGTGTGCTCTTCACTTGGGAAAGCTTGCTCTTTTACTTCCTTATCATAATCATTAAAAGCATTTGTCATGATATCAGACAAGTTGGCATAGTGTTTTACAAATTTTGGTGAGAAGTCTTTGTACATACCAAGCATATCCTGATATACCAAAATCTGACCGTCACATTGAGCACCAGCACCGATGCCAATGGTTGGAATAGATAATTTCTCAGTTACAATGGCAGCTAATTTGTGTGGAATACACTCTAACACAATGGCAAAGCAACCAGCCTCTTGTAAAGCAAGAGCATCCTCAATAAGTTTTTTAGCAGCAGCCTCTGTTTTACCTTGAACTTTGTTACCACCAAAGGCATTTACAGACTGTGGGGTCATACCTAAATGTCCCATAACAGGAATACCAGCTTGTGTCATAGCTTTGATTTGAGGACAGATGTTTTGACCACCTTCTAATTTAACTGCATTACCACGAGCCTCTTTTAATAATCTTCCTGCATTGATTAAAGCCTGCTCAACGGATACTTGATAAGACATAAAAGGCATATCAATAACAACTAGTTTTTCAGTGCAACCACGGCTTACGGCACGACCGTAGGTAATCATATCCTCCATAGTCACTGATAGAGTATCAGGATAACCTAGCATTACATTACCAACAGAATCCCCTACTAACACAGCATCTACATTAGTTTGGTTAATGATTTTAGCTGTGGTGTAGTCATAGCAAGTAAGCATGGAGATTTTTTGCTTTTCTACTTTTCGCTTTGCAAAAGTTGCAACTGTAATTTTCATGTTGATTCCTTAATTTCTTTATTTAATAAGTCATCTATGTGGTTAAAATCTTTTGTAGGATCTTTTTGTTTTGCCAAAGTAACAAGCTCTTTTGACAATAGACAGTAGAGTAATCGGTCTTGTCTCTCATCTAAACAGGACAAATGCTTTTCAAGTGTTTGTATGTCACCTCTTTGTACAGGTCCTGTCAAGGCTCCTACACAACCTTGCTTTACTATATTGTCCATATTAAAAGCCATTAAAGGACTTAAAGCTTCAAGGGCGGTTTTATCATCAAAACCTAAAGCTTTAAATACTTTAATACCTTTAGAGCATACAGCTACCACTTGATTACTTACGATGCTTGCAGCTAGGTGATATTGTTTTTTTAATTCAGCCTTTATTCTATATACCTTTAAGCCTGCAGCTTTTAAGAAGTCTTCAAATTCAAAGAAACGGGATTGAGAGCCTTCCATAAAAAAAGCAATCTTATCAAAAGTTTTATAACTTTGAGTTTTAGAGCTTACAGCACACAAAGGATGTAAGGAGTAAATTGATGTGTTTTGGCAGTTTAAGGCAGAAAAAGCCTCTTTTGCAGTAAGTGCCCCAGAGCAGTGGCAGAGGATTTTGTTTTCAAGATATTTTGTGGGAATATCCAAAAGGACAGAGCTTATACTATTGTCATTTACGGTTACAAAGATAATATCGCTCTTTTCTATAAGGGCTAATTTACTTTCAAAACAAGTGCTTTGCGTAAAGGTGGCAGCCTCCTTTGCGCTTTCAAGGGTCTTTGAATAGTAGCCTGTAAGATTGCAATGATGATCTTTTAAGTATTTACCTAAAGATACACCAACCTTGCCTGCACCAATAAAACCTATTTTCAAGTCGCCCCCACAAGCATTTAAAACAATTGCCCTAGTATAAGACAAACATCGCCAATAAAACTAACACTGTGCACTATTTTTGGAAAAAATAGTGCAATTAGGATCTTTTATCTAAGCTATTGCATAATATACTATATAAAGTTGCGCACTGTTGTTTGGCGTGATGATAAACAGGAGAAATATATGTTCAATAAACTTGGTAAGATAACCTTATTAGCCACCACCTTCTTTGCACTTACAGCTAGCGCACAAACAATCCATGTAGGTACTGAGCCTACCTTTGCACCTTTTGGCTTTGTAGATAAGAACACTTCACAAGTTGTAGGATTTGATATTGATATTATCAATGCCATCGGTAAAGCTGTTGGTATTGAGGTTGTAATTGAGAGCTTACAGTTTGACGGTTTAATTCCTGCTATATTATCAAATTCAATTGATGCAGCAATTTCTGGTATGACCAAAAATCCACAGCGTGAGCAACAAGTTTTATTCTCTGATCCTTACTATGTTGCAGGTCAAGATCTTATGATTAGAAAAGAAGATCTTGGTAAATACACTAAGATGAGCGATCTTGAGGGCAAGAAGGTTTGCGTTCAGATTGGATCTGCTGGTGCTCAAATTGCCAATGGCATTAAAAACGCTGAAGTTAAAAACTACAATACTATGACTGAAGCCTACATTGAGCTATCTAAAAAAGGCTGTGAAGCTGCTATTACAGGTACACCTGTAAATCAGTTTTACTTAGTTGAAACAGGGGACAAGAAGCTTGCTCATGTACCTGAGAGTGTTGTTAAGGCAACTGATCTTGGTATTATCACCAATAAGAAAAATACAGAGCTTATGAAGCAAATCAATCAAGGTTTAAAGATCATTAAAGAGAATGGTCAGTACGACGAGATTTACAACAAGTGGTTTAAGAAATAAACACTTGATAGTTAACGCTCCAGTATTCTGGAGCGTTTCTAAATTAAATAGCTAATACAGCTTTAGCTACCTCCTTGTAAGCATCCTCACTTACAAATTCCCTTAAAATTGTCAAAGCAAATTTAATTGCATTGAAAGGTCCATTTGCAGTAATAATTTGCTGATTGTCAGTAATGGCTATCTCACAAGATTTAAAGATCCCTTCATTATCACAACCTGGGTAACAAGTCATGTTATCGTGCTTTTGTAAAATACCATTCTTATATAGCACTACGTAAGGGGCTGCACAGATAGCTGCAATCTTTTTGTTATTAGCTTTTTGCTGTTTTAAAAGATCGATAAATTTATCTGAGCCATTTAGACTGTCAGTTTTAGGACCACCTGGCACAACGATAATATCAAAGTCACCATCTAAATCCTCGATGGTAGTATTTGTAAGCACCACATTACCGTTAGCAAGATTTACTAATCTTTCCTCAGCAGTATTAACTGCACAAGTAGTAACGTGTACGCCACCACGGTTTAGAATATCTACACAACTTAAATATTCAATATCCTCAGTACCGTTGGTGCATACCACTAAAGCTGTAGTCATAAATTTTTCCTCATAAAAGCGATAATTTGCGATTGTATAGTGTTCAAAGAAGAGGCGCTAAAGAAATCTTATAAAAATGTTGAGTTGATCAGATGTGTTAGTGCAAATGTGATAAATAAGGCAAATTTTGAAGAAGAAAAAATAGATTGGAAGTTGTAAAAATACTCCAACCTTGAATAGATTGGAGTAGTAGATTTAAAGGAAAAGTTTACTTAGTGCCAAATATTCTGTCACCAGCATCACCTAAACCTGGGCAGATGTAAGCATCTTTGTTTAAGCAACGGTCTAATTGACCAACATAAATTTGTACATCAGGATGCTCGGTTGCAAGTTTCTCAAGACCTTCAGGAGCTGCAAGAATACAAACAAACTTAATTTTTACAGCACCTTTTTCTTTTAACATAGAAACAGCATCAACAGCAGAGCCACCGGTTGCTAGCATAGGATCTACAATGATGCTAATTCTCTTGTCAATGTTTTGTGGTAACTTACAGAAATAAGTTACAGGCTTGTGAGTCTTCTCATCACGGTACATACCAATATGACCAATACGTGCTGATGGCACTAAAGCTTCAATACCAGGAACCATACCTAAACCAGCTCTTAAAACTGGAATGATAGCTAGTTTTAAACCATCAATCATAGGTGTCATGCAAGTCTCAAGGGGAGTTTCTACCTCCACATCCTTAAGTGGTAAATCTTTTAAAGCTTCATAAGCTTCAAGCATGGCAATTTCTTCAACTAGCTGTCTAAACTTATTAGTACTTGACTCTCTATCACGAAGTAGGGAGATCTTATGCTTAATAAGTGGGTGCGAAAAAATTGTAATATTCTTGTTGTTGTAAAAGTCCATGTTAGTTTCCTTTATTTGTTTCTTCGCTATTTTCTGCCATAGCCATTTGGAAAGTGTATTTATTGCCTGGTAATACTGCATTTAGCACGATACCTGCAATAGCTGCAATTGCAAGAGAGGTTAAGGTAATGCTTGTACCAAATACAGTAAAGGTAAAGCCATCTTTAAAGCCTAAACCACATACAAAGATGATGGCTGCAATAATAAGGTTTCTTGATTTTGATAAATCAACTTTGTTATCCACAATGTTTCTTACGCCAATAGCTGAAATCATACCGTATAGGATGAAGGAAATACCACCAATAATAGCAGTTGGCATGGTAGAAATAATGGCAGAGAATTTTGGAATAAAGGATAGACCTATAGCAAATAAAGCTGCAATTCTAATTACACGTGGATCATAAACACGAGATAAAGCTAAAACACCTGTGTTTTCACCATAAGTGGTGTTAGCAGGGCCTCCGATGAAACCTGCAAAGGAGGTAGCTAGACCATCACCTAATAAAGTTCTGTGTAAACCTGGGGAGGCGATATAGTTTTTACCTACGGTTGCACTAATTGCAGACATATCACCAATGTGCTCCATCATAGTAGCAGCTGCAATAGGTGCCATTACTAGAATAGCGGTTATATCAAATTTGCACATTTGAAATGGAGGGAAACCAAGCCAGCTTTCACTTGCAATTGGTGCGTAATTGATAATAGAAGAACCATCAGCGTTGGTGTAGCCTAAATAATTTAAAATTACAGCCACGATGTAGAGTAGCACTACCCCCATAAGAATAGGAATAATTTTAAATAAGCCTCTACCCCAAATGTTAAAGACGATAACAGTAAGTAGTGCTGCAATAGATAAAGGCCAGTTAACAGCAGAGTTAGCTACAGCTACAGAGGATAATGATAAACCAATACAGATGATCATAGGGCCTGTAACCACAGGTGGTAAAAAGCGCATTACTTTTGCAATACCCACGGTTTTGATAATCAAAGCCATAGCAAGGTATACTAAACCAGCAATTACGATACCACCACAGGCATAAGCAGCTTTGTCATTTACAGACATGGTTTCGTAAATACCAGTTTTTAGATTTGCGATGGTGTAAAAACCCCCTAAGAAAGCAAATGAAGATCCTAAAAAGGCTGGCACTTGCATTCTGCTACAAAGATGAAAGATTAAAGTACCAAAACCTGCGCAAAAGAGGGTTACTGCTACTGTAAGACCTTGAGTTAGTGTTTCACCGCAAGCATCTTTGAAAAAGCCCATTACTAAGATAGGAACTAGGATGGTGGCACCAAACATGGCAAACATGTGTTGAATGCCTAAAATTAACATTCTAGGAATGCCTAAGGTTCTAGCATCATAAATGGCATGATCATAGTTAGATTTCATCACTTCACCTTTAAATTAACTTTATATTTTATAAAAGCAATAATGCTTGCTCATTATAGATCGGCAAGAGTGAATATGATGAAGGACTTTTACAATTAGTGCTTAGAGTGTGAAGTGCACACAAATAGTCAAAAAAGCCGAAAATACTGGTTGACGACTGAAATTTTTTAGTGGGAGATTGAGACTTAACTTAGTGCCCGCATTTTTCCATGTAGGTAACACAAAATCAATAACGTACCCTTAATTTTTTGAAAAATAAGCAATTATTCGGTATAAAAGTGCTATAATGTAGGTA
>CACZXZ010000046.1 GCA_902785325.1 uncultured Succinivibrio sp.
TTGCTTACCGTAGGTGCCTAATCAAGATCATGTTTTTAAAGAGCTACTGAGCCGTTAAGAATCAGTATTTGATTAAATTTTTAAAGTTGGAAACTTGAGCTAAAAATACTTGGAGAGTATGCATGCGTATTTTAGTAGTTGAAGATGATGCGTTGATTTCAAATGCTATTGAAGCTGGTCTAAAGTCAAAAGCTTATGCAGTTGACTGCCTAAACGACGGTAATCAAGCTTTGTACGCACCAGAGGATATTGCCTACGATTGTATCTTATTAGATTTAGGCTTACCTGGTATTGATGGGGTGCAGTTACTTAAAAAGTGGCGAGCTAATAACGTTAGAACTCCTGTAATCATTATCACTGCCCGTGACGGTATTGATGATAGAGTACAAGGCTTAGACATTGGCGCTGATGACTATGTAGTAAAGCCTTTTGATTTAACAGAGCTTTTAGCAAGAATTAGAGCGGTAACTCGCCGCACTGCTTCAAGTAATGATGTAGTAACTTTATCTAATGGCGTGTTGTCTCTTGATCCTATCTCTCATGAAGTATTAGTCAAAGATGAGAATGGCTCAGTTACAAATCAGCCTTTAACCTCCCGTGAATATGCTTTATTAGAAGCTTTATTAAGACGTCCTGGTGCGGTTTTATCACGAGAGACTTTAGAGGATAAAATCTACGCTTTTGGTCAAGAGGTTGAGTCTAATGCCATTGAGTTTATTATTCACAACCTAAGAAAGAAAGTAGGTTCACAAAACATTAAGAATGTCAGAGGTGTAGGTTGGAAAGTAGTAAAGGAAAGTTAATCAGATCTTTACGCTTTAAACTATGCCTGGTCATGGTTTTAATTGGAATTATCTATACAGCTTTTAGCTGTTATAGAAGTTACTATAAAGCCATGAATGAGATGAGTGTGTTTGTAGATGAGGAATTAGCTCAGATTGCAAACGTAATCATCGACTACGATGTGATTTTACCAAGCTCCTGGAAAGGTCCTAGTATTCGTCGTAGGATCTTCCGCGACCGCTATGGCAATTTGGTCATTCAAGATCACGAAGTTCAAAACTCCTTTTTGCCAATTCCGTCTTTAACCGATTTATTTAATAATCATCAGGAAATTATTATTGCGCCTTTATACGCTAAACCTGGTGAGCCACAGTATTTTCCACGTAACATTGAAGACGGTTTATATTCAGTCTTAATTCAAGACAGAAGAGTAAGAGCTTATGTAGCTACAAATAAAATGGGCGTTCGCTTTGTAGTAGCTAGACCATTTACCTTAATGGAAGCTTATGTAAATAAAGCTTTATTAAGCTCCTTATTTGAGTTCTTAATTTTAGTGGCTATCTATGTGCCTTGTATTATTCTCTTTGTAAATTTAATTTTTTTGAGAGTAAACAGAGCTGCTCGTGAGTTAGACTCAAGACGGGAGAGTGATTTAACTCCTGTGAAAAATCAAAAGTTACCGTCAGAGTTAGATGTCTTTATTGAATCTATCAATACCTTATTTGATAAGACTTCAAAAGCCTTAAGCAATGAAAGACGTTTTATCGCTGATGCGGCTCACGAGATGAGAACCCCACTTACAGCTATTTCTTTGCAGGCACAAGCTATCGATGAGTCGGTACTTGAGAAAAATGAAGCTGAGAAAGTAAAACAATTAAAACTTGCTATTGCAAGGCAAAGAAAACTTACTAATGATTTATTAGCTTATGCAAGATCCCAATGTGGTAAGGAATTACATTTAGCTACCTTTGATGTAAAAACTTTATTTGTTGAGGTAATTGAAGATCTTGGATACCTTGCAGATAAAAAGGACATCGATTTAGGTTTAGTAGGTGATTGTAATCTTTCCCTTTACTCTGATAGAGCAAGTGTCAAAACCATAGTTTCTAATCTTGTAAGTAACGCATTAAAGTACACCCCTGAGCATGGTCAGTGTGACTTGTCTTGTATCAAAAATGATAAAGGTACATATATCTTTATTGAAGATAACGGTCCTGGTATCAATGCTGACGATTTAGAGAAAGTGTTTAACGCTTTTTATAGAGTAGGTGGAGATACTGCTAAGATTGAAGGTACAGGTCTTGGATTAGCTATTGTTAAGTCCGCTGCCGATGAGATTGGGGCAAAGATTAAACTTGAGAACAGAAAGCCTCACGGACTTAAAGCCATATTAAGTTTTAAAAACTAACCTGGGGTGGCAAAGAGTACACACTGGAATCTTCTGAAAACGTCACCTTTAATAAGTTTGCCATCTTTCATTTCACCAGTGATATCAGATTGTTCATCTTTTAAAACGGCACCACAAAAATACATCTGATTGCACTCATATAAAGCCTTGCTCAAGCCTTGAGTGTTCCATTTTACGTAAGTACCATCATCCACAAAAGGCTTGCCACCTTCATCAAAGCTATACTTTAAAAGTACAACGCCGTTCCATCTAGAGGTCTCAGCAACAGTAAGTTTGTCGTTGTTGATATTAACGCAACTAGTGCAGAGGAGCACACTTGATACTAAACCTAAAATTAAACCAAACTTTTTCATAATACATCCCAAGATTAGATAAGTAAAATTATGCAGAGTGATCTGGAAGTACGCATTGGAATCTTCTCATGACATCACCTTTGATAAGCTTACCATCCTTCATCTCACCTATAAGCTCAGATTCCTCATCAAGAGGTTTAACCGCACCAAAATTATTCTGTCTGCATTCATATAAGGCAGTGTAGAATCCATCTGGATACCACTTGATGTAACGACCATCATCCACAAATGGCTTACCATTATCGTAAAAGTTGTAGTTTAGAAGTACCACTCCACTAGCACTTGATGAAGCTGCTACAGTAAGTTTTACTGAAGTTGCATCCTCACTTACGCAAGCTGTGCACAAAAATAAACTTGAAATTAAGCTTAAAGTTAAACCTAGCTTTTTCATAAAGATATTTTCCAATTTAAATTACCTAGTACGATTATAGTTGTAAGTGCGAAAAAATTTACACTTAAGTGTCAAAAAAATACAAATTAAATCTAGTTGTGCGATAAAGCGTTAATTAAAACTCTGCCTTGATGTGCTAAGATAACACTAGTAATAGCGATTAGAAAAACAAAGATAATATGAGTGATAATACAAATAACTACACTGGTGCTTCAATTGAAGTTTTAAAAGGTCTTGAGCCAGTAAGACGTAGACCTGGTATGTATACCGATACCCAAAATCCAAATCATTTGGGTATGGAAGTAATCGATAACAGTGTGGATGAGGCTGTAGCAGGTTTTGCCTCCTTAATCTCAGTAGTTTTATACGAAGATCAATCCTTAGAAGTAACTGATAATGGTCGTGGTATGCCTGTGGATATCCATCCAGAAGAAGGCATCCCTGCAATTGAACTTATTCTTACCAAATTACACGCAGGTGGTAAGTTTAACTCTGACAACTATAAGTTCTCAGGTGGTTTACACGGTGTAGGTGTATCTGTTGTTAATGCTTTATCTAAACAATTAACTGTAAAGGTAAAGCGTGATGGTTGCATTTATGAGTTAACTTATCAAAAAGGCGAGAAGACACAGAATTTAACTCAAATTGGCACTTGTGCTAAAAAGGACACAGGAACTAGTGTGCACTTTTGGCCTGATGAGCCATATTTTGATGATCCAAAATTTAATGTAGCAGTATTAAAACACTTACTAAAAGCTAAAGCTGTTTTGTGCGAAGGTTTGACAATTACCTTTGAGGATAGAGTCCATAACACTAATGATACATGGACTTACAGTGGTAATCTTCAGAACTATTTAGTTGCACAAGCCTGTGAACGTACCATTGAGCCAAATCCTCCTTTTTACGGGGTAGTTAAAACCGAAGACGAGGAGCTTGAGTGGGCGGTAAGTTGGGAAATGGAAGGCTCAGGAAGTCATACTATTAGTGAGTCTTTTGTAAACTTAATTCCAACTATCGACGGTGGTACTCACGTAAATGGTTTTAGAACTGGTCTTACCAACGCTATAAGAGAATTTTGTGATTTGCACAATTTATTACCCCGCAATTTAAAACTTACAGCCGATGATGTATGGTCTCGCTGCTCCTATGTTTTATCTTTAAAGATGCGTGATCCTCAGTTTGCTGGACAAACTAAAGAGAAATTGTCCTCCCGTCATATAGCTTCTATCGTTGAAGGTATTGTCTCAGACCGTTTCTCCTTGTGGTTAAACTCAAATGTTGATAAAGCAACTGTAATTGCAAACTTAATTATTGAGTCAGCAAAAGAGCGCGAGAGTACAGCAAAGGTTGTAGAGCGTAAAAAGGTTTCAAGAGGACCTGCGCTACCTGGTAAATTAGTAGATTGTATCTCCACCGATCCTAGCCGTGGTGAGTTATTCATTGTAGAGGGTGATTCAGCAGGTGGTTCTGCTCGTCAAGCTCGTGACTCAAGTTATCAAGCTATCTTGCCACTTCGTGGAAAGATTTTAAATACTTGGGAAGTATCAGCAAATGAAGCTTTAGGCTCTGAGGAAATTCGTGCAATTTCCATTGCTATTGGTATTGAGCCAGATGCAGATAGCCTAGATGGTCTTCGTTACAATAAGATTTGTATCTTAGCTGATGCGGACTCTGACGGTTTACACATTGGTACACTGTTATGTGCTTTATTTGTAAAGCACTTTACAAGATTAGTACGTGAAGGACATATCTATGTAGCTTGTCCTCCTTTGTACAGAATTGACTGCGGTAAAATCAAAGAATATGCTTTAGATGATGATGAGCTTGAGGTAAAACAAAAGCAGTTATCAAGAAAAGGTATTAAAAAAGAGAATATTAAGATCCAGCGTTTCAAAGGTTTAGGTGAGATGAACCCAGCACAGCTACGTGAAACCACCTTAGCACCAGAATCAAGACGTTTAATGCAACTTACTTTAACCTCTGATGCTGATGAGAACACCTTTGCTTTAATGGATATGCTTTTATCTAAAAAGAGAGCTGCCGACCGTCGTCAGTGGCTTGAAGACAATGGAGATAAAGCAATACTAGAGTAGTAAATGGCTGATAACGACGACAAAACAGAACAACCGACTAGCAAAAAATTATCAGATGCTAGAAATAAAGGTCAAGTACCTCGTTCAAAAGAGGCAAGTACCTTTTTTGTGCTGATTGCAGGCGTCCTATCACTGTGGGTTTTCTCAAGCTGGCTTGCTATTGGAATGAAACAAATCATGTTCAACAGCTTTACTTTGACCCGTGAGCAGGTGTTCTCTACCGATGAGTTTCGGCGTATCTTTGTGGAGAACCTAAAAGATGTGGCTCTCCCACTTATAGGCATTATTTCCATTCTTTTTGTCTGCGCTATCGTAGGCTCAATCTTTATTGGTGGCTACAACTTCTCGCAACAAGCGCTAATGCCAAAGTTTTCAAAGATGAATCCTTTATCTGGTGTAAAGCGCATTGTTTCTTTAAATTCTTTAATTGAACTTATCAAAGGTATATTTAAAGTAAGTTTCATCGGAGCCTTTTGTTACTTTGCTATAAGTGGCAAGTTTGCAGAGCTTATGAGCTTATCTTATCTTGATCCTTTAGTAGCCATTAAACGTGGCATTACCTTACTTTTCCAATTGATGATTATTATTGTGTGCGCGATGTTACCTATCGTAATTATCGATGTACCATATCAAAAGTGGAATTATATTCGTCAATTAAAAATGTCTAAGCAAGAAGTTAAAGACGAGTATAAGGATACTGAAGGTAACCCACAGATTAAGGGTAAGATTAAACAAATGCAGTTTCAAATGGCTGCTCGTCGTATGATGAAAAAAGTGCCTGAGGCAGACGTAGTGGTAACTAACCCTACCCACTATGCTGTAGCTTTATCTTACGATGTAGATGGGACTACAGCACCTTTAGTAGTTGCCAAAGGTGTTGATGAAATTGCAGAAAAAATAAAGGAAATTGCACGAGAAACTAACGTTCCGATTGTAAGATTACCACCGCTTGCTCGTTCTTTGTATTACACCACAGAGCTTGATTGTGAGATCCCGCGCGGATTATTCCAAGCAGTAGCACAGCTACTTGCCTGGGTAATGGGTATGAAAGCTTACAAGGAGGGTAAACAACAGCAAAAACCTAAAGATCTAGATCCAAATTTGCCAATTCCAGACGAATTGCGTTTTTAGGCTTTGCTATAATTCGGTTTAATATTGTGTAAAAAACAGAGTATGAATGACGTTTTTTAATTTGATAGAATTTTAGTTATTGGAGTTAATGAGGAAATTTATTTATGGTAACTAAAAGTGCCCCAACTAAGAAGACAGCTTCTGTGAAGAAGCCTACAACTTCAACCAAGACCACTGCTGTAAAAGCAACTTCTACAACTAACAAGGCTAGTGTAGAAGCTTTCAAGCAGTCAGTTTTAAATCACTTACGTACTACAATTGGTACCTCTCCAGAGAAGGCTAGCAAGCTAGCTTGGTGGCAGGCTGTTGTAGCTGCATGTAATGAGGAGATCTTTGGTCGTCTAACTGACACTCAGTCAACTCATGCTAAGGCAGATACCCGCGCTGTTCACTATTTATCAGCAGAATTCTTAATGGGTAGATTGACTGTTAACAATCTAACCAACCTAGAGAAGTTCGACATTGCACGTGAAGCATTAAAAGAGCTTGGTCTAGACATCAACGAAGTTTGTGAAGAAGAGCCAGATATGGCTTTAGGTAATGGCGGTTTAGGTCGTCTAGCTGCATGTTTCATGGATTCTTTAGCAACTTGTAAGTATCCTTGCGTAGGCTACGGTATTCACTATGAGAACGGTTTATTCCGTCAAGAGATCCGTGGTGGCAAGCAAGTTGAGCGTCCTGATTCATGGCGTGAGTACGGCTGTCCATGGGAAGTATGCCGTCCTGAGTCTGTACAGAATATTCCACTAGGTGGTTATATTGAAAAGCAAACTGCACCTGATGGTTCAGTATCCTCAGTATGGCACCCATCAAGCATCATTAAAGGTGTGCCTTGGGATATTCCTGTAGTTGGCTATCGTGGTTCATCTGTTGCAATTTTACGTTTATGGGAATCACGTTCAACTGAGCAATTCAACTGGGACGTTTTCAATGCTGGTGGTTATATTGACGCACAAGCTGAAAAGTCACTTGCTGAAACTATTTCTAAGGTTCTATATCCAAATGACTCAACACAGGCTGGTAAAGAGTTACGTTTAACTCAACAATACTTCTTCTGTGCATGTTCATTACGCGATATCTTACGTCGTTACAATAGAACTCATCACCACGATTATTCTGATTTTGCAAACAAGATTGCAATTCAGTTAAATGATACTCACCCAACCATCGCAATCCCTGAGTTAATGAGATTGTTAATCGATGAGGAAGGTTTATCATTTGATGCTGCTTGGGATATCACTTCAAAGAGCTTCAACTACACTAACCACACTCTATTACCAGAGGCATTAGAGAAGTGGCCTGTATACATCTTTGAGAAGTTATTACCACGTCACTTAGAGATCATCTATGAGATCAACTACCGCTTCTTAAACGATGTTGTTGAGAAGAAGTGGCCTGGCAACAATGATATGAAAGCTAAGTTATCTATCATTGAAGAAGGTCAATGCCGTATGGTTCGCATGGCAAACCTATGCGTAGTAACCTCAGGTAAGGTTAACGGTGTTGCTAAGATCCACTCTAAGCTTGTTAAGGAAGACTTATTCCCAGAGTATGCAGAACTATGGCCTAACAAGTTCTGCAACGTAACAAACGGTGTAACACCACGTCGTTGGTTATTAGCATGCAACAAGGGCTTAGCAGAGTTATACAATGAAGTATCTGGCAAGGATTGGCCATTAAATCTTGACCTATGCGAGAAGTTAAAGGCTTACGCTGATGACAAGGCATATCAAGAGCGCTTCATGAAGATTAAGCACGAGAACAAGGTTGTTCTAGCTAACACCATCAAGGAATTAGTAGGTGTTGAGGTTGATCCTAATGCTATGTTTGACGTTCAAGTAAAGCGTCTACACGAGTACAAGAGACAGCACTTAAATCTTCTATACATCTTATCTCTATATAAGAGCTTATTAGAGAACCCAGATAGAGATGTTCCACCACAGGTATTTATCTTTGGTGCTAAGGCAGCTCCTGCTTACAAGTTAGCAAAAGACATTATCTATGCTATTAACGCAGTTGGCGAGAAGATCAACAATGACTTACGTATCAAGGGCAAGTTAAAGGTTGTATTCTTACCTAACTACAGAGTATCTCTAGCAGAGAAGATCATTCCAGCTGCTGATATTTCAGAGCAGATCTCAACTGCAGGTTACGAGGCATCAGGTACTTCTAACATGAAGTTTGCTATGAACGGTGCTTTAACCTTAGGTACTATGGACGGTGCTAACATCGAAATCGTTGAGAAGGCTGGTATTGAGAACAATATCATCTTCGGTCTATCAGTTGAAGAAGTTCAAGCTCTTAAGGCTCGTGGCTACAATTCATGGGATTACTACAATGCTGATCATGAGTTGAAGTCAGTTCTAGACTGGTTAGATACAGATTACTTCACACCAGGTGAGCCAGGTGCATTATCATCAATTAAGAATTCATTACTACAAGGTGGTGATCCATTCTTAGTACTTGCTGATTTTGAATCTTACAAGGAAGCTCACGAGCGTGCACAAGCTTTATTCAAGGATAAGGCACGTTGGGCAAAGGCTGCTATGATGAACTCAGCTACAATGGGTATCTTCTCATCAGACAGATCAATGCACGATTACGCACGTGATATTTGGAACCTAAAGGCTCTAGATATTAAGTAATCTTTAAGGTTGATTACAAGAAAGGCTCGCTTTGGCGGGCCTTTTTCGTAAGTGGAGTAAAATATTAAGTAGCGCTTGAGTTTAATTACTTACTTTTTGGATACTCAATTTCATACGGCCAGTTAGAAATACCACCCATATCTAGCACATAATAGTAACCTAAAGCATTGAGCTTTTTAGATGCATCAATAGTACGTCTACCACTTCTGCAGTACACAATAATAGGCTTAGCTTTATCTGGAGCGATGGCACTTGCAGTCTCTTTAGTGATGTTGTTTACTGACAAGTTTACAGCTGTAGGAATAAAGCCACTGTCATACTCATCCTTTTCACGAACATCAATAAGTAAGCATTGACCAGATTGAATTAGCGCATAAGCACTTGGATGGTCAATTTTGGTGATGCCTGGATTGATAGTAAAAGATTGATTACTCATAAAGGTACCTTTAAAAAGCACTACCTTTTGGTAGTGCCTTATACATTATTTAGCTTGAGATTGGATCTTCTTGACGATATTAGTAGTAGAGCAACCATCCACAAAAGGAATGATAATTACTTTACCGCCATTTTGAAGCACTTGCTTGTGACCTGCAATTTGCTCCACTTTATAATCGCCACCTTTTACAAGAATATCTGGTAGTACTTTAGAGATTAGTCGCTCTGGTGTATCCTCATCAAAAGCTACTACGTAATCTACACAATCTAAAGCAGCAAGCACTGTCATTCTGTCTTCAAGTTTAACAATAGGTCTTGTAGGACCTTTTAATCTACTTACAGAGTCATCAGAATTTACAGCAACTACAAGCTTATTACCTAAAGCTCTAGCTTGTTTTAAGTAGGTTACATGACCTGGGTGGATGATATCAAAACAGCCATTGGTCATTACAATCTTTTGACCTTCTTGCTGTAATTGATGTACTACTTTGCAAAGTTCTTCTTGAGAGAGAATACCTTTGTTTACATCCTGATTGATTAAGCCTAGAGCATTCATAAGCTCTTGAGGTGATACTGTTGAAGTACCAATCTTACCTACTACGATACCAGCTGCGCTGTTAGCGTATTCGCAGGAGGTTACAATATCTAAACCTGCTGCTAAGCAGGTACCTAAAGTACCAATTACAGTGTCACCAGCACCTGTTACATCGTAAACTTCACGAGCATAGGTTGGTAGGTGTACTGCCTTGCAGTTAGGTCTAATTAAAGACATACCGTCTTCAGAACGAGTAACTAAAAGCATATCTAGCTTAAATTTTTTAATTAAAGCTAAAGCCTTTTCCTCTAAATCCTTATCGTCTTTTACTTTACCTACTACAGCTTCAAACTCTGACATATTAGGGGTAAGTAAAGTAGCGCCTGTGTATTTTGAGAAATCTGTACCCTTAGGATCTACAAGAGAGTAAATACCTTTTTGACGGCAGATTTGAATCATTTGCTGAACTGAAGCTAATGATCCTTTACCGTAGTCTGAGAAGATCACAACTTTTGAGTCATTTAAGGAGCTTTCAAAAGCTTCGATGATGCCTTTAGTATCAACATCAGCAAAATTGTCTTCAAAATCTAAACGTAGTAATTGCTGATTACGACTTAGAATTCTAAGTTTAGTAATGGTTGGGTGAGTATTAGTTATCACAAAATTAGGGTTAATATCATGAGCGCGTACTAAACCTTCTAAGGTAGCAGCGTTCTTATCCTCACCTACGATACCTACAAGGTTACAAGGAGCACCAAGTTTAGCAATATTGATAGCTACGTTAGCAGCTCCACCTGCTCTATCCTCATTACTAGTAACTCTAACCACTGGTACTGGTGCTTCAGGAGAAATTCTATTGCTAGGACCTGTCCAGTAACTGTCTAGCATTACATCGCCTACAACAGTTACCTTTTTAGTAAATAGAGTAGTTAAATCAAGACTCATAGCTTGTCCTTAAATAATGCCTGCACGCATTAGATCGTGTAAGTTAAAAGCACCAATTGGGTGATTGTTGTCATCAACTACTACAAGAGAGTTGATCTTAAGATTATGCATTAGAGCTAAAGCATCGGCTGCTAGGGTATCTTGTTTTGCAATACCGCGTACATTTGAGCTCATAAAATCTTTGATAGGAGAATTGATAGTAGCGCCTTTTTCTAAAGAGCGACGTAAGTCGCCATCAGTGTATACGCCTACAAGTTTATGCTCGTCGTCAACAATGCAAATAAAGCCTAAAGTCTTTTGAGTCATTTCAAATAAAGCTTCTTTTAGACTTACTTTTACATTTACAACTGGAATTTCAGAACCAGTATGCATTACATCCTGGCAGTGTACTAATAAACGTCTGCCTAAAGCTCCACCTGGGTGACTTAAAGCAAAGTCTTTTTCAGTAAAGCCACGAGCTTCAATTAAAGCTACTGCTAAAGCATCACCTATAGCAAGCTCAGCTGTAGAGCTTGAGGTTGGTGCTAAGTTAAGTGGGCAAGCTTCTCTTTGTACGTGAGCACTTAAAGTTACATTAGCAGCTTTACCTAAGGAGGATTCTACATTACCAGTAATGGCAATTAGTGGAATTTGTCTTCTTTTAAGGATAGGAATTAAAACTTTAAGCTCAGAGCCTTCACCTGAGTTTGAGATTGCAATTACGCTATCGTCAGGACCTATCATTCCAAGATCACCGTGAGCTGCTTCACCTGCTTGCACAAAGAATGACTGTGTGCCAGTACTTGCTAAAGTAGATGCAATTTTTGTGGCTACATGACCTGATTTACCAACACCTGTTAGGATAACCTTACCCTTAGTGTCGAGCATGATTTGACAGGCTTTTGCAAAATTCTCATTGATGGTTGGTACTAAATCTAAAAGGGCTTGAGCTTCTTCTTTTAAAACTCTAATTCCAGCATTGATACAAGTTGAATTGAACAAGCTAGTTCTCCTTAAATTTTAAAAAATGGATACGTATTTTAGCACAAAACAGGTCATAGTACTTTTAGCAACCCTACAAAGTGACTACTTAAATTAAGCTTTTGAACTTACAGATAAAACAAAAATATCTGTTCTAATTGTGTGAAAAAAGTCGCATTTTTACATAAAAACCACTACAATTAATAGCATCAAAAGCAATTCTAAAAAAAGAGCTCATGACTACAGCTAATAAAGTTTCACACAGCCCTAGTGACGTTTATATCTACATTGTAGTAGTTGCAATGATGGCAACTATTTTTGGCTTTAATTTAGGCTCAATGTTGTCTTCTAAAGCTAGACTAATCAACGTGTTTATGCTCGAGATTTACAGCTTAGATAGTATCCTAAGTACCTTCCTTATAGGCTCTTTAGTAGGTATCTTTTTAGGTGGTCGTCTTGCCTTTGACGCAGGTCGTGTGCAACCTTTACTTGGTAGTTTCGGTATTGGTGTATTAGGTCAATGTGCCTCAATTTTAGCACCAACCTTTAGTACCTTATTTATATCTGAGTTTGCCGTAGGTGTTTCTTTTGGTGTTTATCTTTTAACCTCAATTTGTTATATCAATGAGATTTCCTTTACTAACACTCGTGGTAAATGTGCTTGCTTAATTGGCACGTTTTTAACTCTTGGAGTGTTCAACTCAATTCTTTTAAAAGATATCATTCCAAATAATTTAATTATCAGCAGCATTATCACTTTATGTTTATCAGCTTACTTACTGATTTTCTCCTACATAAAGTTACCAGAAAGCCCTCGCTGGCTTGCTTTGACAGATGCTTCTTATAAAGCCTTAAATATTTTAATTAGATTACGCGGATCAAACGCAGAGGCAGCAAGAGAGCTTGCAGCTATCAATGAGTCAGTATTAGGTGAGGATAGAGGTTTATCTTTATTCTTTAGAAACTCTGTTTATAGAACCTTAATTTGGCTAATGCTTTTTGTGGTGTTATCAGCTCATTTAGCTGGTATGAGTATTTTGCCTTATGAGTCTATGCAATTAGTTAGAATTTACAATGCAGCTGTAGGTCAAAGTGCTTACTATGGTGCTAATGAGATTAACTATCCGTTGCTTGTAATGGAGCTTATTGCAAGTGTTGTGGGTAACTTAATTACTTTCTTTTTAGTAGATAAAATTGGAAGAGTAAAATTACTTATTGCAACAAGCTTTGCTAACATTTTTGCGATTGTAATTTTATATATCTTCAACTTCGCTTTGTTATCAAGTTTGGGTACCTTTGCTGTAAGTTTAGCTATTACTTTATATATCTTTAGCAGTATCGTCTTTGCTAATGTCTTCTTATTTGTATTATTACCAGAGCTACTACCAGCAAAAGGCAGAGAGCTTGGCTTGACCATTATCTTAATTGCTAACGTAGCCTTGTTAATGATTGGTATCTATTTCTTTGACAATGCCTTACGTGGTATTGGTATCTTAAAAGTATTAGGCGTATTCTTATTCTCAACTTGCGTAATGCTAACTTTAATCTTTAAGTTATTGCCAGAAACTAGCTTACATTTACTTGAAGCTATCGAGAATGAGATCTTTAATACCCGTTCAATTAAATCCTTAAAATCTAAGATCGGAAAATAATTTAATGATAAGAGATATTGTAAAAGATGAGGCTTTTTTGTCTCAAAAAGCTGAGGATGCAACTTTAGACGATGTTAGCGTAGCTGAAGATCTTGTGGATACTCTAAAAGCTCACAGCCATGAGTGTGTAGGCTTAGCTGCAAATATGATTGGTGTAAACAAGCGCATTATCGCTTTCTACAATGGTCAGTATATTTGGACCATGTTCAATCCTGAAATCATCAAAACTAACAAAGAATATGAAGCAGTTGAAGGCTGTTTGTCTTTAGAAGGAAAGCGTAAAGCCAAACGCTTTAAGACTATTAAGGTAAGATTCTTGATGAATGATTTTTCCTCTCATACTATGGTTTTCAAAGGCATCACCGCTCAAATCATTCAGCATGAGATTGATCATACCAACGGTATTTTAATTTAACTTTAAAAGTTAAAAAAAAATGCACCTGATGGTGCATTTTTTTTGTCCTAGAAGACTATTTCTTCAAGCCTTGATTGATCTGATCAATGTGCTCAACTTTTAAGTCACCTTGTGCATATAACAAGGATAGTCTTGAAAGGATGTAAGTATAACGAGCTTGAGCTGATTTTTGCATAGCATCGTATAGGTTCTGAGTTGCATTTAGCACATCAGTCATAGTACGAGTACCAACCTCATAACCAGCCTTAGTTGCAGATAGAGCAGAGTCTGCAGATACTTTATAGTTATTGTATGCAGTAACTGAGCTAATAGCTGCATTTACGTTGTTGTAACTGTTGCTTACGTTAGTAAGTAAAGTTCTGTGAGCTTTCTCTAAGCCTTCTTGAGCGTAGATGTAGTTAGCTTGAGCCTTATCTACAGCAGCAGAAGTTGCGCCACCGTGGAAGATAGGAATATTTAAGGTTAAACCAACTGAATGTGCCCAGGAGTTGTTATCTACAAAGCCAGCTTGTGCTACTTGAGTGTCATACTCAGTATAGCCAGTTTGTGCTCTTGCATTAAAGTCTAAAGTAGGCTCGTGACCCGATCTTGCAAGGGTAATGTTGTCTTTTGCAATATCACGGCTAATTACAGCTTGTTGTAAAGCTAAGTTGTTCTCCTCAGCCTTTTTGGTGATCTTGATAAGATCATTGCTTACAGAAGCTGCTGCAAACTTACTCTCATCAATCTTTGCAAGCTTATTAACGTCGATTTCACGACCAATAAGCATACGAATTTCACTCTTTGAATTGATAAGTTCATTTTCTGCTGCAATCACCGCTGCATTTGATAAGTCGTAAGCTGCTTGTGCTTCAAGTTTATCAGTTTGAGCAATCAAGCCTACATTGAAACGACGATTAGCCTCTGACAATTGTCTTTTTAAAGCAGCATTGTTAGCTTTTTGGAACTTTAAAGTATCAGCAGCATTTAACACGTTAAAGTAAGCGTTACTTACTCTAACAATTAGATTCTGTTGTGCATCAGCATAAGCTAGATCTTTTAAGGTTGCTGTTTTTTCAGCAATTGAACGGTTAGCCCAGCTTGAATGTCTCCATAAAGTCTGAGATAGGTTGATAGCACCTGTAGCTTGCTTGTTGCTACCACGAGCATTGTAAGCGTCGATTACGTTAGTTCTAGTTTTAGTAAGATTTCCTACAACATCAATTTGTGGTAATAGGGCAGCAGTTGCCTCTGATAAGCCAGCGTGAGCTGCTTGTGCCTCAGCTTTAGCTTGAGAAACTTGAGTATCTCTTTGTAGAGCTTCTTTATAGATGTCTAATAGATCTTCAGCATAAGTAGATAGTGATAAGCTAGATAACAAAGCTAAAGAAACTAGTGAAACTTTGAAATTCATGGATATCCCCAAAATACAATAATTTGCTAAATTATAACAATAGTAAAGTTAAAGGGGTACAGAAAAACCGACTATATTGGTCAAATAACTTAATTTTGTTAGTTGAGAAATGAAAGGAAATTTGGTGGAGCTAATAAGATATTAGATTGATGGTGGAGGTAAACGGGATCGAACCGTTGACCCTCTGCTTGCAAAGCAGATGCTCTCCCAGCTGAGCTATACCCCCACAAGAGGAGCTTTTACATCGCTAGATGGTGGAGGTAAACGGGATCGAACCGTTGACCCTCGGAAATTCGACAGTTAGGTTTCTAGAAAAATTGCTAAAGTACTGATGTACTTTATTTTTTTGCCTAAAATTTGTTATAAATATATTGTTGTAATGTCT
>CACZXZ010000047.1 GCA_902785325.1 uncultured Succinivibrio sp.
CGCATAAAATAAGGTGTCACAGATTTTTAAAAAGCTAGAGCCTTGATATATAAGACTCCGTTAATGATTTTTACTTAATTTTTTGTGAGAAAGTAAAGTGTTAAACATCTATAAGTATTAACTGCTTAATTCACTGATAAAATTTAGAGCTTGTTAGCAAATCTTATAAGAACTTTAAGCTATAATCTTGAATGCAAAAAAAAAAAATACTTTTTTGATATTTTAAGTTTAGGTTATAGTTATTTTTTATACAGAGCCTAACTATAATTAAAGATTTTTTGCACCAAAATGAAAACGTTACCATTTAGATATAAATCAAGTTACAACAAGATATTTACAATTTTTTTACAAAGTGTAAATTATTCCTATAACAAAAATTGATAATAATAAATTTATAAAAATAACTTTATATTTGGTAAGAAAATCAAACAAACGATAATTTTTATATTTTATTTCTTACAGAAGGTATACATATGGGCGTAAATAACCTGTCAGTAAAAACTAAACTAATCTTTTCTTATGCAGTTTTGCTATTTTTTAGCATTGTAACCACCATTGTAGTATCAGTAAATATGCTAGATACTAACGCAAGAGCAACCGATCTTCATGAACAACTATCAGTTCGTAATGCTAGAACCTCAAGCGTAGGCGCTGCTCTTACTAAAGTTGATGATCTAATCTTTGAAATTTCTCAAGAAGGCACAATCACCCCAGAGCAAATGAATGAACTTGAAGGCTATGTAAATGAATTACTAACAAGATCAGCAGCCCTTCAAGCAACCCGTTATCCAAAAGAAATAGGTGCGATTAAGACCTCTTCAAATGAGATTGCACAGATTATCCGTAGTGAAATGTATGATGCGTTAGCTAAAGGTGATGTTGCTTTAACTCAAAATATCTACGGTAAAAAGATTGTTCCAAATTACGATATAGTTTCAAAATATATCAATGATTTTAGTAAGATCCACATTGAAAGTGCTCGTACAGAAATTCTTGAATTAATTAAGACTAAGCCAATTTACATTTCAATTGGTCTTTCTCTTCTATCTATTGCTGTTACCATCCTCACTGCTTTATGGATCTCAACATACTTAGGTAGAGTAACTAAGTTAACCTCAAATACCATTAAGACTCTAGCTAAAGGCGACTTCTCTCAGAAGATCAAGATGCTAGAAAATCACGACGAGTTTGGTGCATTACTATTTAACTTAGAAAAAATGCGTACTGATCTTGGTCAGCTTTTCTCAAAGATCAAGGAATCTTCCTTCAAGGTTGAGAAGAACGTTCGTGAGACCCTTGAATCAAGTGAAAAGATTTCTGATGCAGCAAAAGAAACTCAAAGTAGAGCTTTGACTGTCGCAGCAGCCTCTGATGAGATGGTTTCTACTACCTCTGACATTGCTAAAAACTGTGAGTCTGCAGCACGTGCAGCTGATGAGTCAAATGAAACTACTAAAGAAGGTGTAGCTTCTATTCAAGAGACTATTGATGAGATTAGACATCAAGTTACTAAATCTCAAGAAGGAGCAAAACTTGTTTACACTTTAGTAGAGCAAGCTGCTTCTATTACCACTATTGTGAATACCATTGACGATATCGCAGCTCAAACAAACTTACTTGCTCTAAATGCTGCTATTGAAGCAGCTCGTGCTGGTGAAGCTGGTAAAGGCTTTGCTGTGGTAGCTGATGAGGTCCGTGCTCTAGCTTCTAGAACTAGTAACTCAACAAAAGAGATTTCTAAGATGGCTGAGAGAATTGGTATTGATGCAAACTCAGCAAAAGATTCTATGGATGAGTCTTTAGAGAATATGAATAACCTAGCTACTAAGACTGAAACTATTCAGGGCCTACTTGGTACTATTATTGATAATGTGTCCTCAGTTCATACTCAAATTACTCAGATTGCAACTGCAGCAGAGCAACAAACTACTGCAACCTCTGAGATTTCATCAAACATGCAAGGTATTACAGACGATGTAAAACAATTAAATGAGATTGTTGAGACTGAGCGTACAGACTCTGAAGTTTCTACTGATTTGTTGCATGAACTACAACAGGATATCAATAAGCTAACAGTTTAATAATAATATTTAGTTCATCCATTTAATCCTCTCTTATAGAGAGGATTTTTTTGCCTAGCTCAAAGAGCTAGGCATGATTATATTAAAGCATAGTTGCTCTTAACTCATCACCAGATAGAGGTGAAAGGTAAGCAGGAGCGATATCAAATACAGTCTTGCAACCTACAGCACCTTCCTTGTGTAAACGTGCAATAGCTCTTGTGTAAGCTACGATTACAGATGCAGTAAACTCTGGATTTGAATCTAACTTTAAGCTGTACTCAATAATGTGCTTGTGCTCATTATTTGCACCTGTAGAGCCTGAGCGAATAACAAAACCACCGTGTGGAATACCGCTGTGATCACGATTCAACTCTTCTTGTGAAATGAAGTTTACAGTTGTGTCGTAGTCAGCAAAGTAGTTAGGCATATTCTTAATCTCTGCCTCAACAGCCTTAGCATCAGCACCTTCTTCAAGTACTACATAGCATAAACGAGTGTGCTTTTGACGAGTTGTAAGCTCTGGATTTGAACCACTTCTTACAGCATCTAGTGCGCTTTGTACTGGGCAAGTATATTGCTTAGCATCTGCAACGCCCTTGATACGACGAATTGCATCAGAGTGGCCCTGACTTACACCTTTACCCCAAAAAGTATAATCCTTACCATTTGGTAATATTGCGTTAGCGTATAGACGATTTAAAGAGAACATACCAGGATCCCAACCTGCGGAGATTAAAGCGATATGACCATTTGCTTTTGCAACCTTGTCTACATTAGCAAAATGCTCTGGGATCTTAGCGTGAGTGTCAAAACTATCAATTACGTTAAATAGCTTTGCTAAATTAGGAGTTTGCTCCGGAAGATCTGTTGCACTACCACCACAAATGATCATGACATCAATTTTGTCTTGATAGGAGGCTACATCTTTAACATTTACAACTGCAACGTTCTTTGATGCAATCTTTAAAGTGCTAGGATCACGACGAGTAAATACAGCAACTAATTCCATGTCGTTGCTGCTATTTACTGCACATTCAATACCACGGCCTAAATTACCATAACCGTAAATACCAACTCTAGTTGTCATTTTTGTTCCTTTACCTGTCAGTTTCTAAAAATATTTATTGAGCTAAAATGTAGCAAAAATATTACTTACAGTCTATAAAAGAACAATAAATGCACTATTATTGATCGGAAATAGCTACTACTTTCTTATCTCTTACGGTTAAAAAGCCAACATAAGTTAATAACACTACATTCATAAATAATGCGTAGATAATAGCTGGAATTGCCATAATCTCATTGTTAAATACAAATGGGCTTGAAGCTATAGCAATAGCCTGAGCAGCATTTTGCATAGCAACTTCAATGACGATGGTGCGCTTAATCTTTGAGGATTGCTTAAATAAGGTTGATAACAAGGATGAGGTAGCTACAGCAATTAACACTAAAGCTAATACACATAAACCTAGCTTATCTAAGTGATTGGCAATATTGTGGTAGTGCTTTACAAAGAAGATGGTTGCTAAAAAGATAAGTGCAGGAAAAGCAAATTTTGATAAAACCTTTTCAAGCTTAACAGCTGCATTTTTAAAATAGAATTTAGTTGCTACACCTAAAAGAATAGGTATTAGCATTAACACTACGTTTTGAATCAATAGATTGCCAACAGGTAACTCTACTCTACCTAAGATAGTATCTGTCATACCTTGTGCTAGAGCAAAGTCTACTGTTAAAGCCATGATAAAAGGTAAAGTAAATAAGGTAACAATTGAGCTTACAGCAGTCATAGATACTGATAAAGCTACATCACCTTTTGCTACATAAGTAAAGATGTTAGAAGATGGTCCACCTGGGCAACAGGCAATTAGCACAACGCCTACGAAGAAAATTACAGGTAGATTTGAGTAATAGGCAATTACAAAAGCAATTACAGGTAATAAGATCAATTGACCAAATAAACCTACAAACATAGGTAATGGTCTTTTAATTAACAGTCTAAAATCATCTAACTTTAAACTTAAACCTAAAGTGTAAGTTAAAATTGCAATAATTGGTAATACAAAAAAAATTGGATTCATAGCAATTTTCTCAAGTGATTATTAAGCCGTATTACTGTAAATCGATTAAACTAAAATGTCAAAATAAATTCGTATCGATAACATATTTACAAAAAAATAAAAAAAATTTTCATTTTAGCTTATAAAAGTTTAAAATAATTTTCAAATATATGAACGAAATATAGGCGTGAAAGTGAATATCTTAAAGAAATTGAGTAACCCTCAAATCAAAGCATCAAAATCTGACAATAAACTTATACATTATTTTCTCTCAAAAGGACTAAAGGCTTGCTCTGCCTCTATTTCAGAGATCTCCTCTGATTGCGATATCAGTCATGCTACTGTTACCCGTTTTGCCAGAAAATTTGGTTTTGAAACCTTAAAAGACTTTAAAATCTCCTTAGCTCAAGATCTAGGAGCTCAGGACAATAATCACAAATCCAAAAGATCTGATATCAATTTAAAAGAAAGCTGTGAAACTACTGCTCAAAAGCTTTTGCAACTAAACCAAACCTTACTTTCACAAACCGCAGCTGAAATAGGTTTTGACTCAGTTACTAAAATGGTTAAAACCATGGTAAGTGCAAAAAGAATATTCTTCTTTGGTATCGGAAGTTCTGGCTTTTTAGCACGTGATTCTGCCCGTAAGATTGCAAGAATTGGCTTAGATGTTAAGTGCTATACCGATCCTCACGAGATCATGACTCAATCTGTGATGACCAATTCTCACGATGTAATCATCTATATCTCAAATTCAGGTAAAACAGGAGAGCTTGTAAAATCAGCAGCTATCTGTTCTAAAAAAGGAGCAAAGATCTGCGCTATTACTGCAGAAACAAGCTCACCATTGTACTCTTTTACCGATATTACCTTATTACATGCAGTGCATGATTATGATCTTGCACACGGCTATGCAGACTCCCGTTTAAGCGTGTTCTTTATTATCGATTTAATCTATATTGAACTACTTAAAGTATTAGGTGAGAAAGCTATTAAGACCAAGCAAGAAACTCAAAACGCTATTGATTCTCTTGCTACTAGTGGTTATTAACACATTTTCAGAATATATATGAGCAATAAAAAAGGTAACAAAAGAAAATTTTTAACAATTTTGTTTTTAACTGTTTCAGTACTTTTTATTGCTTCATATGTTTTTACAAGCCTAAATTTCACTATCAATATTACCTCTTCCCTCCCCTTGGGTATTTATAAGGCTAAGAGCATAAATACTCTTCAGCGAGGCGATATCATTCTGTTTTGCCTAGATCCTAAGTTTTCTGAAAAGATAGCTGACAAGAAAGTTCTTACCCAAGGTACATGTCCTTTTAATCTTGCAAAAATTGGCAAGAAGGTAGTAGCTGTTCCTAATGATGCAGTTACTATCAACCAAGACGGAATTACAGTAAACGAAAAGACTCTTGCTAATACTAAAGTGAACCTAGATGTAGTCGCTACTTTAGAAATTCCACTAATTGATTATGAAGGGAAACTACGTTCACACGAGTATGTGGTAGCAAGTGAAAAAGACAATTCTTTTGACAGTAGATATTTTGGAATTGTAACTGAGGATAGGATTTTAGGATCTTTGCACCCTGTTTTAACAATAAACCCTGCTAAATAGCAGGGCTTATGATAGAGTCTAGACAAGTTACTTACTAGTCAAGTCTCTTGAATAGTAATGAACCATTAGTACCACCAAAACCAAAGTTATTGGACATAGCGTACTCAATGTCATGTTTCTGAGGAGTCCATGGAACTAGGTTAAAATCACCTACTTCATCTTCTGGATCTTCTAGGTTAATAGTTGGAGGGCAAATCTGCTCTTTAACTGCCATAGCAGTAATTACAGCTTCAATAGCACCAGCAGCACCTAATAAGTGACCAGTCATAGACTTAGTTGAACTCATGCAGCAATTCTTAGGAGCATCACCAAAAATGCTCTTAACAGCACGAAGCTCTGATAAATCACCTACTGAGGTTGAAGTACCGTGAGCGTTAATGTAATTAACTTGCTCTGGTTTTACGTTTGCATCCTTTAGAGCGTGAAGCATAGAACGAGCTGCACCTTCACCAGTTTCTGGAGTTGCAGTCATGTGGTAAGCATCACCAGACATACCAAAGCCAACTAGCTCTGCGTAGATCTTTGCGCCACGTGCCTTAGCGTGCTCGTACTCTTCAAGTACTAATACACCAGCACCATCACCTAATACAAAACCATCACGGTTCTTATCCCAAGGACGTGATGCGTGCTCAGGATCATCATTACGGTGTGATAAAGCTTTCATAGCAGCGAAACCACCGATACCCATTGGGGTAGATGCCTTCTCTGCACCACCACAAATCATCACATCAGCATCACCATAAGCTACTAAACGAGCTGATAAGCCGATAGCATGAGTACCTGTAGCACAAGCTGTTACAGTTGATAGGTTAGGACCACGAAGTCCTTTCATAATTGATAATTGACCAGAAACCATGTTAATGATGGTTGATGGTACGAAGAATGGGCTAATGCCATGAGGTCCACGAGCAGCTAAACCATTGATATTCTTCTCAATGAAGGTTAAACCGCCAATGCCAGAACCAATCATAGTACCAATTCGGTCAGCATTCTCATTAGTAATTTCAATACCAGAATCGTTGATAGCCATGATTCCAGCTGCGATGCCGTATTGGATGAATAAATCCATCTTACGCTCATCTTTACGAGCAATGCCCCATTGCTCAGCATTGAATTCTTTTACTTGACCAGCGATCTTAACTGTAAAGTCTGTTGTATCAAAACCTTCTACAGGTGCGATACCGCTTTTACCAGCTAAAATGTTCTTCCAAGATTCTTCTAGTGTTCCGCCAACTGGGCTTAACATGCCCATACCGGTAACTACAACCCTACGTAATTGCACCGTTGGATCTCCGTGAATATAGAAAACAAAAAAGAATGGAGATGATAACATCTCCAGTCTATTTAATAAATATCAGAAGATGGGATCTCCATCTCGTTTAAGAACTCAGACAATTAAGCCTGGTGCTTAGTGATGTAATCGATAGCAGCTTGAACAGTATTGATCTTCTCTGCTTCCTCATCAGGAATGTCAGTCTCGAACTCTTCCTCAAGTGCCATAACTAGCTCTACGGTGTCTAGTGAGTCAGCGCCTAAATCATCTACGAAAGATGCCTCAGGTACAACATCTTCAGGCTTTACGCCTAACATGTCAACGATAATCTTCTTTACGCGCTCTTCAATATTGGTGTTGCTCATTTCTTTCCTTGATCAGACTGCTTGTGCAGTTACTGTCCTTTCTAGTTAAAAACCTAGCACTATTGCTAGACCAAAAATAAAACTTGCTTAATTATATCTGTTTTGATTGTGATTTGGTAGTGTATTATGATTTTATTTTGCATAAAAAGCTATTTCTATCACAAATCACAAACAAAAGTCTTAATTACAATGTAAACCGCCGTTTACGTCAATGGTAGAACCAGTGATGTAAGAAGCCATATCAGATGCTAAGAATACAGCTGAAGCTGCAATATCATCTGCTGTAGCAGCTCTCTTTAAAGGAATGGTATTAGTCCAAGCCTTTAATTGCTCTTCATTTAAAGCTGCAGTCATATCTGTAGCTACAAAACCAGGAGCGATGCAGTTAACAGTAATACCACGGCTACCAACTTCTTTAGCTAAAGATTTACTAAAGCCAATTAAGCCAGCTTTAGCTGCTGAGTAGTTACATTGACCTGCGTTACCATCCTGACCTACGATTGAAGAAATGTTGATAATTCTACCAGCACGCTTCTTCATCATTGGTGAAACACATAGCTTTGCTAATTGAACACAAGCTAATAGGTTACACTGAATTACAGCATCAAAATCTTCTTGCTTCATTCTCATGAATAAAGTATCACGAGTAATACCTGCGTTGTTTACTAAAACATCAGGGCAGGTACCAGCTTCTGCTACTACAGCATTGAAGCAATCTTCTACGCTTTGTCTATCTAAAGAATTCATAACAAAGCCTTTGCCGTGACCATTTAGGTACTCAGTGATTGCATCAGCACCTTTTTGTGAGGTTGCAGTACCATAAACTGTTGCGCCTAATTGCTCAAAGTTTTGAGCAATTGCTTTACCGATACCACGGCTAGCACCAGTTACAAAAACAATCTTACCTGTAAAATCTAACTTAAACATGAATTTTACCTTTATGCTAATTCTTCTAATGCTTTTGCTAAAGTTGCCTCATTGCAAACATTAGCGCTACCTAAAGTCTTGTCGATACGACGATTTAGACCACATAGAACCTTGTTAGGACCAACTTCAACTAAAGCTTCAACGCCATCAGCCTTTAAAGCTTGTACAGTTTCTACCCAACGAACTGGCATAGTAAGCTGTTTTACTAAAGCATCGATAATGTCAGCAGCTTTAGTTAGTGGCTTAGCATATGCGTTTACATATACAGGGATAGTTGCATCCTTTACAGTAATTTCGTGTAAAGCTTTTTCTAATCTGTCAGCAGCAGGTTGCATTAGTGGGCAGTGAGATGGAGCACTAACAGCTAGTGGAACTACTCTCTTTGCACCTAAAGCTGTAAATTCTTCACAAGCCTTATCTACAGCTTGTTTGTTACCTGAAATTACAACTTGACCTGGAGTATTGAAGTTTGCAGCCCATACTTTGTATTGAGCATCTGACACTTTTTTGCAAGTGTCGATAATTACTTGATCTTCTAAGCCTAAAACTGCAGCCATTGCACCTACGCCAGCAGGAACAGCCTCTTGCATAGCTTGACCACGTAAACGAACTAATTTAACAGCATCTTTAAAGTCAATAGCACCAGCTGCTACTAAAGCTGAGTACTCACCTAATGAGTGACCTGCTAAAGCACTAGGAGCATCAGCTTTGCTCATTAGCACTCTAAAAGCAGCAACAGAAGCTGTTAAGATTGCAGGCTGAGTAACTTCAGTCTTATTTAATTGCTCTTCAGGACCATTTAAGGTGATAGCTTTTAAATCATAACCTAAAGCTTCATTAGCCTCAGCATAAGTTTTTGCAACAATCTCATTGTCCATAAAGTCGGCAAACATACCTACACTTTGTGAACCTTGACCTGGAAAAACGGCTGCGTATTTTTTCATCTGTATCTCCTATAAAAGCGCAACAAGTGCGCTTTTCAATAAAAATCTTAGTATCTAATTAAGGCTGAGCCCCAAGTAAAGCCACCGCCGAAGGATTCTAATAGTAAGACATCTCCGCGTTTAATTCTGCCTTGTCTGATACCTTCATCTAAAGCAAGACCTACAGAAGGAGCTGAGGTATTACCTTGCTTATCTAAGGTTACAATCACTTGAGACATGTCTAATTTAAGCTTACGAGCTGTAGCTGTAATAATACGTAAATTAGCTTGATGAGGAACTAAAAAGTCAAGATCCTCAGCTTTCATGTTACCCTTTTCTAAGGTTTGGCTTACTAACTGAGCCAAAACTGTTACAGCATGTTTGAAAACATCATTACCCTTCATATATAACCAAGAAGAGTTGGAGGTATCTACACCACGCTTTGGATAATCTAAGCTTAACAATGGGCCAAACTTAGCATCTGCGCCCATATGTACAGCGATAGTACCTTCTTCATCTGACTCACCTAATACGCAAGCAGAAGCTCCATCACCAAATAAAATAATGGTAGTTCTATCGTTAGGATCACAAGCTCTAGACATAATGTCAGCTGCAACGATTAAAACCTTTTTTGCTTGCCCTGACATAATCATTGAATGAGCTAAAGCATATCCATAGCTAAACCCCGAACAAGCAGCAGCAAGATCAAAAGCAGGACAACCACTTATACCTAAGATACCTGAAATTTCACAGGCAGTTGATGGAAATGCCTTTTGAGCAGATGTAGTAGCACAAATCACCAAATCAATCTCACTGCCATCTGTATTAGCAGCTTCCAAAGCACGTTTAGCGGCAATAGCGCCCATGCTTGCAGCTGTTTCCTCAGGAGCAGCAATTCTTCTTTGGCTAATACCAGTACGTTCCATAATCCATTCATCAGAGGTGTCAACCATCTTCTCTAAATCAGCATTAGTACGTATTTGTGAAGGTAAGTAACTACCTGTACCAAGAATTCTAGTAAACAATGAATTCTCCAAGAATGACAAAAAAATAATTTGTATATTGTAACAAAAAACTAAAATATCTCTAAACTAATTTGATTTTTTTTAGCTCAGATTCGATATTTTCAACTATATTCAAGCTTGCATGCTTAGCGGCTTGAACTAAAGCCACAGCAATAGCTTCCTTGCCTGCACTTGCATGACTTTTTATTACTAACCCTTTTACACCTAGTAATAAAGAGCCATTGTATTGCCATGGAATAAGCCACTCAGGTCTTGAAAGCTTAGAAAAGAATTTTTTAATACCTGAAGCATTTAAAAATGCTTTAGCAACACCTTCTGCAGCCTTTAAAGCAACATTACCAGTAAAGCCATCAGTTACAATGACATCTGTAGCATCGTAAAAAAGCTTATCGGCCTCAACAAAGCCACAACAATTGATTTGATCTACCTTTTCAATAAGATCTCTAGCTTCTTTAACTAAAGCATTACCTTTATTGCGTTCTTGACCTACGTTTAAAATACTTACTCTAGGAGTTGCTACATCATATAAAGCTTTATAAGCACAATGACCTAGCTTTGCAAAAGACAAGAGATCTTTACTAGTACTTAAAGCATTAGCTCCTAAATCTAGCATTAAAGAATACTTATTAGGTCCAGCAGGAATTCTTGCACATAAAGCAGGACGCATGTTATCCATGACACCAAGAATATGTCTTGATAAGGTTACTAAAGGACCTGTGCCGCCACTTGAGACAATTACATCTGCTTTATGATCTCTTACTGCCTCAATTGCTTTTCTCATAGATGCGTTTTTATAACTTTCTAAAACACTTCTAGGATCTTCATCTTGAGGGATGCACTCTGGAGCACTGATAAATTCATAAGCTTTGCTATCAATTTTTTCACGCTCTAATGCAACTTTAAGATCTTGATCACCAAAGACTAGCACTTTTAAATTAGGGCAAAGTACCACAGCAAAACGCACTGCGCTTGCGATGCTTTTACCATCAACCTTGTCACCACCGGTACCATCTAGTGCAATAGTAATTGTTTTTTCTGGGGTCATAAGTTAAAAAGGGCGTAACAAGATTAGATCCTGACGCCCTTCTCCTAGAAATTTTTACAGCTTAGAATAAAATTACTTCTTTAATGAAGCTAAGAACTCTTTCTTAGTCATTAATGGCTTAGCTGGAGTTAAGTTTAACTTCTCTCCACGATAGTAGCCATCTGGAGTAATATTGTGACGAATATGAACTTCCTCAGAAGTCTTGTCAACTGATAATTGCATTGCTGATAAAGCATCGTGTGAACGACGCATGTCACGACGTGAACGGGACTTATGGTTCTGTTGAACAGCCATTCTTTTGTCTCCTAAATTTACTTAATCTGCGGAGATCAAAATCCCCCGCTTACTTACTTATAAACTAACACTTTGCCACACTCGGTAGCACTAATCGCGGTATTATACTTAGATCGTTTTCTGATTTCAAGTATAAAATTGCGGTATTTTCGTTTCTTAGTTAAAACGCTTTTATTTATTCTGCTTTAATTGCTCTTTTAGGGCTGCAAGTTGTGAAAATGGGTTATCCTCTTTGGATTTTTCAATTTTACCAAATTCAAGGTTATCAACTTCCTGACATTCTTTTGAGCCTTCTTCATGAGTTGTAATAAAAGGTATTTCTAAAAGCAAACAATCCTCTAAAAATGACAATAGATTAAAGGTTCCATCTTCATTTAATTCAACAACATCTACCTTATCTTCTATTTGTAATGATTTAGCCTTCTCCTCATCACAGGTAGATAAAAAGCTGGCTTTTAAAGTTTGGGTATACTCTTTACCACATCTTTGACAAATGAAGGATACTTTAGTTTCTAAGTTTCCTTCAATAGTATTCATACCTTGCAAGTCCACGTAAAACTTAAACTGTGCTTTTACAGGCTCTAGTACCTTAACACAAGCCTCTTTTAATCTTGGAAGATATTCTGTATCAATGGTGGTAGAGTAGCTTGCGTTTTGTTCTGCTAACTTATCAAAATTAACCACTTGGCTAAATGCTAGATTAGACATGGCGATAATCCTTATTTGATATTTTTTTTAAAATTGGGACCAAAACAGATCATTATTTAAAAAAATTATATAAACTTAGTAATGTATGTTTTAGGAAGAACCTAAATATAGGTGTTAATTATGAAGATTAAAAATCTTGCCTCTTTAGCTATAGCAAGTTGCATTATAGCTTTTAATAGTGTTTATGCTTATACCTTAAATGAAAAATTTAGCACTAATCATTATGCCGTTTATGAAGTAATACTTGGTAAAGACGAAGTATATGGAGACGAGCTTAAGAATATTATTGCTAAAGATGCAAGCTCTAAAAACAAGTTCCAAACTACAAGTGTAATCTTTCCTTACCAATCACCTGGTTTAAATAGCACTATCAAAGAAAGTGTTTTAGGCATCATTACCACCGAGAATTATGATAGCAAAAAGAGTCCAAAAATTCTTTTTGATGACAATGCTAAAAATGCAACTTATGCTGGCATTTATCTAACTTTCAAACAGTTAGCTAAAATTGCAGATAACAAGACCTTAAATACTCTAATTGAAGAATTAGTGCAGTTACCGCTTTTAATTACAGATGTTCCAGTATCTTTAGTATCTAAAAATTACCGTGACGACTTGTACTACACTGCAGTTGACAGAGCGGTCTTGCTAGATTTTGCACCAATTGACAGTTTATTCTACACTCAAAATAAACTTGCAAGTCTAAAAGACAATAAATGCAAAATTACTATTCTTGCTATGACTGATAGAACTGTACTTAGAGTACCTTACTTTATCAGTGCTCATGGCGCTGTTAACGATATTAAGTGCAATTAGAGTTAAGGTTGTAGGTGGTTTACAAATACCTAGTTAAATCACCTATAGCTGGTAACAGAAAAGTAGGGTGTAACTCCTTTAAAGCTTCCCCTGACCACACACCGGTTTGTACGCCTAAAGATAAAGCATTGGCATTTTGATACATCTTAATATCAAGACCTGAATCACCGACGCCTAACACTTTATTTACATTTACGTTTAGTCTTTGACAAACAGTTTGCATCATTAAAGGATTAGGTTTTGATGGGACTTCAGAGCCTGCACATATACCATCACAGTAATCGCCTAAAAAGGTAGCATCTAAAGTTCTTTTAATGCCAGTCATAGAACGTCCTGAGGCATACCCTATCTTGATATTTCTATCCCTTAAAGTTTTAAGTAGTGGCTCTATACCATCAAATAAAACATCTATTTGGTACTCTTTGTGAGCACTAAAGATCTCACGATAATCTTTAGTGATCTGTTTACCTAGAGATTTTTTATCCTCTGGTAAAAGACTGGTTAAAGCTTCAGATAACTCTAAACCTATAGTACTCATGATCTGTTTATCATCAGGTTTAGGTAATTTATAAAACTCAAAAGTGTGAGCAGTACATTTTAAGATATTGCCAATACTATCAGTTAAAGTACCATCAAGATCAAATACAACAGCTTCTAAGTCTTTGCTTATAGATGATAACTTGTCGTCGATAACTAAATCACGACGACCATCAATATGGGAGTACAAGTTGTTTGACATAAATTAGCTTTTTTTAATTCTGAGTAGTTTTAGAGCTTGTTCAAATTCTTCTGGCATAGGTCCTTCAATTTTTAAAACTGAATTATCCTTAGGATTTAAGAAAGTAACCTTTGCGGCATGTAAAAACATGCGCTTTAAGCCTAAGCTTTTTAGTCTTTCGTTAAATTCTTTATCACCATACTTATCATCACCACCTACAGGGTGTTTTACATAAGCACAATGAACTCTAATCTGATGGGTTCTACCTGTATGAGGCATTGCAGCCATTAAAGTAGCTCCATCTAAAAATTCAATTACATCAAAACCTGTTGAGGAAGGTGCACCTTTTTTAAAGTTTACCTCCACCATTCTCTCGCCAGATCTTAGTTCATTTCTAATAAGTGGAGCATCTACAAGCTGTACTCTTCTATCCCACTTACCTGGTACTAAAGTAATGTAGCGTTTTTTGACAATTCTTTGTCTAAACTGTTCATGTAAATGCCTTAAAGCAGAACGTCTTTTAGCCACGATTAGACAACCTGAGGTTTCTTTATCTAGACGGTGAGCTAATTCTAAAAATCTCTGCTCAGGCATTAGTGCTCTTAAAGCTTCAATTAAGCCAAATTCAATACCACTACCACCGTGAGCTGCAAGACCTGCAGGTTTATCTACAACAAGCAAGTCCTCATTTTCAAATAAGATCCTATTTCTTAAATCTTGTACTAAATGAAGATTTGAGGATGGAATAGTAACAGGACCTTCTGTTACAGTAACAGGAGGAATTCTGATGACATCACCTTCTTTTAATTTATAGGAAGGAGAGACTCTACCTTTATTAACTCTAACCTCACCTCTGCGTAAAATTCTATAAATCATACTGCGAGGGACACCTTTTAAATTTCTTGCTAAATAATTATCAAGTCTTTGTCCTTCATCATTCTCATTTGCAGTTTGATAGGTTACAGAATGTGAAACTAGTTCTTTTTCAGCCATGTGATGCACCAAAATCTCAATGAATCCGTGAATTTAGAGCGTAATTTTATCACACTTTGGAAATTAGCACTAAAATTAGGGGCCAACTCCATTTTTTAAGAAATCTTCAAAAATTTTTCCTTAAAAATCAATACTAAATTTTAATGTTTTCAGTTAAGTCTCCCTTTTTGCCACTTAACTTTAGGCTTTTCTAAAAGTGCCTTGATAATAGTATGGCTTTAATTCTTGATTTTTAAAGTTTAAAGC
>CACZXZ010000048.1 GCA_902785325.1 uncultured Succinivibrio sp.
AGGAATTTTTCTCCTTTGAACATTCCAAGCTTTCTTCTTATATTTTTAAGATTATTTAGACTCTCTCCTGTTGAAGTAAGATCTTTCATAAGATCTATAATCAAGTGCAATTGAGCATCTGTTAATTTAGAAATGAGTTCATAGGCTTGCAATTGCAATGTTGTCATAATGCATGCTCCATTCACAATTGAAAAACTTCAATGATAAGAGATTATTTGATGATTTGAACTGAATATTTACAAGGTAGCAGAATTGCTACCTTGTGTTTAAGTAATTAAGCTTTCTTAACAAATCTCATTGATAAGTCTAAAGCTCTAACGTTCTTAGTTAGGGCACCTACTGAAATGAAGTCCACACCAGTTTGTGCAAAACGACCAATAGTATCAATGTTTACATTGCCAGAAATCTCAAGTTGAGCTTTGTGATCGGTTTGCTTTACAGCATGGATCATCATATCGTACTCAAAGTTGTCTAGCATGATGATGTCTGCCTTAGCATCTAGTGCCTGCTGTAATTCATCAAGATTCTCAACTTCTACTTCAACTTTTAATTCAGGGTGATTTGCTCTTGCTCTTTCAATAGCTTTAGCAATACCACCACAAGCCATGATGTGATTCTCTTTGATTAAGAACATATCAAAAAGACCAATACGATGGTTTTTGCCACCACCGCAAGTTACTGCATACTTTAAGGCAGTACGTAAGCAAGGTAAGGTCTTTCTGGTGTCTAATAGTTTGCAATTAGTGCCTTCCATTGCTTTTACATATTTAGAAACTTCGGTTGCAACACCTGATAGAGTTTGCACGAAGTTTAAGGTGGTGCGCTCTGCTGTAAGCATAGTGCGAGAGTTTCCTTTGATATGGAATAGTTGCTCACCTGGCTCAATAGCATCACCGTCTTTTACAAACCACTGTAAGGTAACTTTGTTACCTAGTTGTTTGTAAACTTCTTCAACCCATGCCTTTCCGCAAAAAACACCAGCTTCACGAGTAATAACTGTTGCTTCATCTTCCTCATCTGCATCAATTAGCTGTGAGGTTACATCTAATTTAGGATCTAAAACACCACCTAAATCTTCTTCTAAAGCCATCTTTACTGTAGCTGTAATATCTTCTTGTAGCATATAAATACCTTAAATAATCACAAGTAATGGGCACATAATACCACAGATTAGCAAAGATGATTTTTCTTGCTTTGATTATTATTTTCTAGACAGAAAAGATAATTAAGGCTATTGAGTTGATTTTAGATGCAAAAGCAACGCTACAAATTTTGCTAAAATATGATTAGAAAAATCATAGTAGTTTTGAATATTGCTTTGCATATAGAGCGTTGTAAGGAAACTAATTAAATGAGCTACGCTGTACAAAAAGCTACAGGAACTGAGCAAAACAAATTATACGAGAAAGACACTGCCATTCACGATTGGTATAGATTTGTATTGTCTTTTCCACCTCATTTAGTTAGACAATACATTAAAGAATTCTCATTGAGGGTGATAGCCTTGTTTTCGACCCTTTCTGTGGTACAGGAACTACTTTAGTTGAAGCTAAAAAGCTTGGTATAAAGTCTTTAGGTTTTGAAGCAAATCCTGTGATGCACATGTGTGCTTCAACTAAGGTAGATTGGAACGTTGAGATTGACTCTTTATTAGAAGAGTTAGATCACATCACAGCTTTATCTATTACCAAAATCAAAAACCATAAAGGTAAACTGTATGGTTTTTCAGAGGACAAACAAAAGCTTCTTATCAAAAATTCCATTAGTCCGCTTCCACTTCATAAAGCTTTGATCCTGCTTGAAACCATAGATGATTTTAAAAGTTCTTTTGAAAACCTTTATAAAACTGCATTTGCAAAACAAGTGGTTTTAAATTGCAGTAATTTAAAATTCAATCCAGAAGTAAGTGTAAGCAGAATTAAGAAAACAGATGCTGATGTAGTTGGTTTGTGGAAAGAACAAGTCTTAGAAATTGTAGGTGACATTAAGTATTATCAAAAATACAAAGATGTCTATTCAAAGGTTATTTTAGGTGATTCAAGACAAGAGCTATCACAAATTAAAGACGACTCTATTGATGCTGTGATAACCTCTCCTCCTTATCCAAATGAGAAAGATTACACACGAGCAACGCGATTAGAGTCAGTGCTACTTGGTTTTATCAACACAAGTGAGGATTTAAGAGCAATTAAGAAAACTCTTTTAAGATCTAACTCTAAAGGTATCTATAAAGACGATGATGATCTTAAGTGGATTAAAGAGAATCAAACGGTTAATCAATTAGCAGAAGAAATTGAAAGAACTAGAATGGCTCTTCACAAGACCTCTGGATTTGAAAAGCTCTACTATAAAGTTGTGCTGCAATATTTTGGTGGTTTAGCAAAGCACCTAAACTCTTTAAAACCAAAATTAAAAAATGGAGCAAAATTAGCCTACGTTGTAGGTGATCAGTGCTCCTACTTCAGAATTCCGATAAGAACAGGTCATATTCTTGCAGAAATAGCTAATGCTTTAGGCTACAAAGTTTTAAGAATTGATTTGTTTAGAACCAGGTTAGCTACTGCTACTAAAGAGAAAATCAACGAGGAAGTGGTGATTTTGGAGTACCGAAAGTAATATAGAAATATTCTTAACACATTCTTGGTCTAGCTTAAATTTACAGCTATCATCAATTTTTTTTAACGCGTTTAAAACATTTCTTCCTTATTTTTCTTTTTCCAAGAAAAAAAATATGCCCACAAGTTGCTCAAAAGTACATATATTCTTTTCTTTTGATATAATACGAGTTTATTGTACAAATCAAGAGAAATTACTGTGTTAGAAACTATTTCAATAAAAGATCAAGTAGCTTTACTCAAAGAGCGTGCAGATACTTTAAGGGGGTATCTTTGACTTACAGTCTAAACAAGAACGTTTAGAAGAAGTTAATGGCTTATTAGAAGATCCTAAATTATGGGATGATCCTGAGAAAGCTCAGCAGCTAGGTAAAGAAAGACAGTCTTTAACTAATATAGTAAATAACTTTAAGAATTTGTATCAAGGCTTAGATGATCTATTAACTCTTGATGAGATGGCTCGTGAAGAGCAAGATCCTGAGCTTGAAAAAGAAGCAAACGAAGAAGCATTACGTTTAGAACAAGCCTTAGAGCGTTTGGAAATGGAAAGAATGTTTTCAGGTCCAAATGACAATGATCCTTGCTATATGGATATCCAATCAGGATCTGGTGGCACTGAGGCTCAAGACTGGGCTGAAATGGTAATGCGTATGTATATTAAATTCGGTGAAAAGCACGGCTTTAACGTGACTGTTACTGAATTGTCAGACGGTGAAGTTGCAGGTATCAAGTCAGCAACTCTACGTTTTGAAGGTGATCATGCCTATGGTTGGTTTAGAACTGAAACAGGCGTGCACCGTTTAGTTAGAAAATCACCATTTGATTCTAACAATAGAAGACATACATCCTTCTGTTCTGCTTATGTGTACCCTGAAATTGATGACAATATTGAGATTGACATCAATCCTGCAGACTTACGCGTTGATGTGTACAGATCTTCAGGTGCGGGTGGTCAGCACGTTAATAAAACCGAATCAGCGGTGAGAATTACCCATATTCCAACAGGAATTGTAGTTTCTTGCCAAAATGAGCGTTCTCAATTCCAAAACCGTGATCAAGCTATGAAGCAATTGCGTGCAAGGTTATATACCTTAGAGCTTGATAAGCGTAAGAGCGTTCAAAAAGAAATCGAGGATAATAAGTCTGATATTGGCTGGGGCAGTCAGATTAGATCTTATGTTTTAGATGATTCTCGTATTAAAGATTTAAGAACAGGCGTTGAATGCCGTGATACCCAAAAAGTATTAAACGGCGATTTAGATCAATTTATCGAAGCAAGTTTAAAGTCAGGTCTTTAAACTTATATTTTAGGAAAAATGAAAATGGCACAAGAAAACATCGGTGGTGCAGAGACTTTAAATAACGTGATGCAAGAGCGTCGCGGTAAGTTAGAGCAACTTCGCACTCAAGGTCAAGCTTATCCAAACGATTTTAGACGTGATGCTTTATCTTCAGATATTTTTAAAGCATGCGCAGATAAAGATAACGAGACCTTAGAAAAAGAGCAAAACACTTATACTATCGCAGGTCGTGTAATGACTCGTCGTATTATGGGTAAAGCTTCTTTTGCAACTCTTCAAGATATGGGCGGTCGCATTCAGATTTATGTTGCACGCGACAATTTACCTGAAGGTGTATACCAAGATGTTTTCAAAAAATTAGATTTAGGTGACATCATCGGTGTAACTGGTTTTGCTTTCAAGACTAAGACTGGTGAGTTATCACTTCACGTAAGTGCTTTACGTCTATTAGTAAAATCACTACGTCCACTTCCAGAGAAGTTCCACGGTTTAACCGATCAAGAAGCTCGTTGCCGTCAACGTTATGTAGACTTGATTGCTAACGAAGATTCACGTCGTACTTTTGAAATTCGTACTAAGATTGTTTCCTTCATTCGTAAATACATGAACGAGCATATGTTCATGGAAGTTGAAACTCCTATGATGCACGTAATTCCTGGTGGCGCTAATGCTAAACCATTTATTACTCACCACAATGCTTTAGATATGGACATGTACTTACGTATTGCTCCTGAATTATATTTAAAGCGCTTAGTTGTAGGTGGCTTTGAGCGCGTATACGAGATCAACAGAAACTTCAGAAACGAAGGTATCGATGTTCGTCATAATCCAGAATTCACTATGATGGAATTCTATATGGCATACCACGATTACCACGACTTAATCGATTTTACTGAAGATCTTTACAAGAAGATGTCTCTAGAAGTTCTAGGCACCACTAAGATCCACTACGGTAAAGAAGGTGAGCCTGGTTTAGATATCGATTTTGCTAAGCCATTTGACAGATTAACCATGAAAGAGTCTATTGTTAAATATGGCAATGGCATTACTATGGCTGATCTTGAGGATGAGAACAAAGCTCGTGACCTATGTAAGAAACACCACATTGAGTTAATGGAAGGCTGGACTTTAGGTCACTACATTACCGCTTTATTCGATGAGTTAGTAGAAGCAAATCTTCAGCAACCAACCTTTATTACCAGCTACCCAGCTGTAGTATCACCACTTGCTCGTAGAACTGATGGCGATGAGGAATTTACTGATCGTTTCGAGTTCTTCATTGGTGGTCGTGAGATTGGTAACGGCTTCTCAGAGTTAAATGATCCTGATGATCAAGCAGGTCGTTTCCGTCAACAGGCTGAAGCTAAGAAGCATGGCGATGATGAAGCTATGTACTACGATGAGGATTATATTAACGCTATGCAGTATGGTTTACCTCCAACTGCTGGTGAAGGTATCGGTATTGATAGAACAGTAATGCTATTTACAAATAGCCATACTATTCGTGATGTAATTTTATTCCCAACATTAAGACGCAACTAAAAGCGGTTTTAAAGGTAAAGATAATGCAAAAATATCATGGTTCAATGGTTGCTTTAGTAACCCCATTTAACAATGGTAAGGTTGACTTCCAAGCACTAGAGCGTATGGTTGAATTCCATATCGCAAACGGCACAACTTGCTTAGTTGTTGCAGGTACCACAGGTGAGTGTCCTACACTTAGCCCTGAGGAGCATATTGAAGTAATTAAAGCTACTGTTGAATATGCTAAAGGTAGAATCTTAGTAATGGCAGGTGCTGGCTCTAACAACCCTGTTGAAGCTATTTACTTCTCAAATGCAGCTAAAGATGCTGGCGCAGATTGCTTATTACACAATGCAGGTTACTACAACCGTCCAAATCAAGAGGGCTTATATGCTCACTTTAAGATGGTTCATGACAACACTGATCTTCCTATTTTTGTATACAACGTACCAGGCAGAACAGTTGTTAACATAAGCTCCGAGACTTTAGCAAAGATTGCTAAACTTGAAAGAGTAATCGGTGTTAAGGATGCAACCGGTAACCTAGAGCGTCCATGGCTTGAGCACAACATGATTGATAAACCATTTATTTATCTATCAGGTGAAGATTCAACCGCTGTAAGCTACAACATCGCAGGTGGTGTTGGTGTTATTTCTGTAACTGCAAACTGTGCTCCTGCACTAGTTGCTAAAGTTCAGAACTTAACTTTAGAGAAGAAGTGGGATGAAGCTGCAGCTGAGCAATACAAACTTATGAAGTTACATAAGTTAATGTTCAAAGAGCCAAGTCCAGCTCCTGCAAAATATGCAGTATCTTTACTAGGTTTATGCAAGGAAGAGTCTCGTCTTCCTATTCTTCCAATCTCTGACTCTTTACGTGCTGAAATTAAAGAGCAGATGCAGAAGTTAGAGTTAATCTAATTTATGGTAGAGCAAAACAAAGTTGAGGAGCAGGTAGCACCTGCTCCTCATGCTGAACACCGCATTAAGTCCTTTGTAGTACGTGCCGGCAGAATGACTGAAGGTCAAATCCGTGCTATTGAGGAATTAGGTCCAAAATACATGGTAGATGTGGAAGATTTAAAGCCACTTAATATCGATGAGATTTTTGGTCGTACTGGTGCACCTTTAGTTGTTGAGATTGGTTTTGGCATGGGCGTATCTTTTGTGCAAATGGCAAAGGATGCTCCAGAGTGCAATTTTTTAGGCATTGAAGTTCACCCACCAGGGGTTGGTTCAGCACTTAAGTTAATTGAGGAGAATCAATTAACTAATGTCAAAGTTATCAAATATGATGCCTTTGAAGTATTAAGCAAGTGTCTACAACCTGAAAGTGTGGATATTCTTCAGATCTTTTTCCCGGATCCTTGGCCAAAAAAGAGACATGTAAAGCGTCGTCTAATCAATGACAGTTTTGTTGATTTAGTAAGACCTTTATTCAAACATGGTGGTCAGTTCCGTATGGCTACTGATTGGGAAGATTATGCAATTCAGATGCTTGAAGTGATGACTAGAGCACAAGGCTTTAGCAATACTGCAGCAGATGGAAAGTATATCCCAAGACCAGATTGGCGTCCGCTTACTAAGTTTGAAGCTCGTGGTCAACGTTTAGGTCATGGCGTTTGGGACTTGGTATTCAAACGTGATTGATAAAAGAAAAGAAGCCTTAAAAGCTTATGTTAAAAGCATTATTTTAGACAAAGAAATAATGCTTTTGTCTTTAAATGGTGATGCAAGTTTTCGTCGTTACTTTAGAGTAGCTGACACCTCCTATATTGCAGTAGACGCCCCACCTGAAACTCAAAAAAATCAAGAATTCATTCAAATTGATGAAGCTTTAGCAAGATTCAAGGTTAAAGTTCCTAAGATTATTGCCTATGATCTAGACCAAGGCTTTATGCTACTTGAAGATCTTGGGGATACTACTTTTGCTAAAGTTGCCATAGGCGATAGACAAGAGTATTTCTATCAAAAAGCAATTGAGGTATTAGGTAAAATTGCCACTGTATCTTTACCTTCTTTACCAAAATTTGATGAGGCTTTTATCAAGTTTGAATTGTCTTTATTTGACACTTGGATGTTAGATAAAGCACTTAAAGTTACTCTAACTGAAAGTGAAAGAAATGATTTAAACGAAGCTTATGACTATTTAACTGCAAATTGTCTTATGCAAGAGCAGATAGCTATGCATCGAGATTATCATTCAAGAAATTTGATGGTATGTCAAAACGATGAGCTTGCAGTTATCGATTTTCAGGACATGGTAAAAGGTCCTTTGTGCTATGACTTAGCATCGATTGTCTATGATTGTTATGTAGTGCTTGATAAAGCTTTAGTTAATAACTTAACTATAAGAGCTTATGACCTATATCAAAGTAAAGGTTTTCTAAAAGATCTAAGCTATGAGAAGTTTTTAAATCAATTAAGATTAACTTCATTGCAACGCCACGTAAAAGTGCTTGGGATCTTCTGTCGTCTATCTATAAGAGATGGCAAAGACGGTTATTTAAAGGATTTACCAAGAGTAATTAACTATGTGTTAACAGAATGTGGTGATGATCCTAAACTTTTGAAGTTAAAACAGCTAATAGAGAAATACGTAGTCGGAAAGTTTTAAATGAAAGCAATGATTTTAGCTGCAGGTCGTGGTGAGAGATTAAGACCTATTACAGATACTTGCCCAAAACCTTTAGTCAAGGTAGGTGGCAAGGAGCTTTTAGTTTGGCATATTGAAAAGCTTAAACAAGTAGGTATTACTGATATTCTCATCAATTCAGCTTATCTTTCAGAGAAAATCGTTGATTTCATAGGCGACGGCTCTAAATTTGGAGTGAAGGTAACTCATTCTGTTGAAGGAGCTTCAGGCTTGGAAACTGCTGGTGGCATCATAAAAGCTCTACCTTTTTTTGAAGGACAAGACTTTTTAGTTGTAAACGGCGATACTTTTATTGATGCTGACTACAAGCAATTTTTAGAACCACTAGAAAACGAGTATTTAGCAAGACTATACTTAGTTGACAATCCACCTCACAATCAAAAAGGTGATTTTAAAATTGAAGATGGTAAATGCTATCGAGGCTCTGATTACACTTTCTCAGGTACTGCTGTCTACAAAACAAAAGCCTTTTTAAATATGCCTATTGAGAAAAAGCCTTTATTACCACTATTTTTAAAGTGGTCTCAAATCCATGAGCTTAGTGCTAAACCATTGTGTGGTAAGTGGTTTGATGTAGGTACTATAGAACGACTAAACCAAGTAAATTCCTATATACAGAATTTAAACTAACGATTTATACGCATGGCAGAAAAGAATACTGATACAGAAAAACAACTTAAGGTAAAACAAGGTTTTATAGGCACGCTAGTAGCTTCAGCTATTGGCGCTATTATCTTTGCTATTACAGGTAAGGCAATTTTATTGCCTATTTTTGCTATAGCAGGATTTGTGTTTTATGACCGCCCAAACTATATCAAGAGAAAAGAGCAAGAAAGATTTCGTATCTTAGAGATAGAGCAAGAAGCATTAGCTAAAGAACAAGAAAAAGAGCTTAAAGCAGCTCAGAAAAAGCTTAAAGCTGCTCAGAAAAAGAATCGCGGTAATAGAGCTTCTTTGTATGAGAATATCTACACGGTGGCAGGTTACGCTCTTGCCTTGCAACAGGATCTTAATCCCTACATTAAAAAAGCTGAGGATGTAATTAAGTATTTTAAAGCCTCCACAGTAGAAAGACGTATTGCAGTAGAGGCCTTTAACAGAGCATTAGATCCTAGTTTTGATGTAGATACTTTTGTAAAAAATTACATTGATAACATCGGTAGGAATCGTGATTACATAAGTTATGTTTTAACTTATGCTTATCTTATTGCTTGTAATGAAGATCTTATCAATCCTACTGCAAAGGATAGACTTTTTAACTTAGCTTTATTGTTAGGATCTTCAAAAGCTGCCTTAGGCAGACTCTTTAAAACAGGTTGTGCTCAAGCAAAATTTGCTCAAGAGTATGACGAGTACTTCAAATCTGGTGATAGCTCTACAGTAAAGACTTTTGCTGATGAAAAGTACAATGATAGAACTTCAAGTAAAGAAGCTGAGGCCGAATATCAAAAACAACAGCAGCAACAACAAGAGCAACAGCGTACTCAAAAGGTTAATGATGAGGATAAGACTAATCAAGCTTTAGAGATTTTAGGTTTAAGTTCTAAAGCTACTATGGATGAAGTTAAAAAAGCTTATAAGAAATTGATGTTTAAATACCATCCTGATAGGTTAGCAGCCTCTGGGCTTCCTGAGGACATGATTGCAATTTACACAGAAAAATCTAAAGCAATTCAAGTTGCTTACGATCATATCAAAAAGATTTATGCAGATGCTATGTAGCAACACAGCATATCAAGTTTTAATTTAAAGACATTTGTCTTTTAAAGGTGATGTATGGGGTCTTATAAAGGTAGAATTTGGGGATTTTTAATAGGTTTAATCTTTTTTAATCCTCTTACAGCAGTCATTGGATCTGTCTTAGGTTATTTCTTAGTTGATAAACCTAACATGAAGAAAAAAGAGGATAGAGCAAAAGCTTACAAAGCTTTTACTCAAGATGCTAACTACAATTTAGCTTTAGTAGATATTACATTTTCACTAGCTGGCTACGTGGCACGTGGTGCAGGTCACATCAATACAGAGCACATTAAAAAAGCTAATCAAATCATGGACACCATGCAGTTATCTGAGAATGCTCGTGTGATTGCAAGAAGTGCTTTTAATGAAGGTAAAAGTGAGAGCTTTGATTTAGGCTCAAAGATTGCTGCCTTAAATAACTTGATAGGTGGTAATACTAGTTTTATCGACTACTTACTAGAAATTGAAATTCAAGTAGCTCTTTCTGACAAAGTGTTAACCCAGGATGAGCAATACCGCTTAATGGAGCTTGCTAGATACTTAGGCGTGCCATCTCAAAACATGGCAAGACTTATCCAGCAAAGATATTCTCAAATGATTTTAGAGAGTATGTTCTCTGGTCAGTCTTATGGTGGCTATAGCCAAGGTAACAGCTACAATCAAGGTTACTCTTATAGTGGTTCAAGTGATGATAGTCAGAACTCCTATTATCAATCTCAAGGTAGTGCTGATAAGTTACAAGCAGCCTATGACTTGTTAGGTATTAGCAAAGATGCAAGTGATGAGGAAGTTAAAAGAGCTCATAAGAAATTGATGCTCAAATACCATCCTGACAGATTAGCCTCTCAAGGTTTAACTCAAGAGATGATTAGACTTTATACTGAAAAAGCCAAAGACATCCAAGCTGCTTTTGACTTAATTAAAAAGAGCAGAAATATGTAGCTAGAGTAGAAACTCAGGTTTACTTGTAAAACTTAATTGCTCCCCTGTAAAAGGGTGAGTAAATTCTAAAACAGCAGCGTGCAGACAAAGTCTTGAAGCTGCTGTTTTAGTTTTATCATCAGCGTAAAACCTATCCCCTAAAATTGCATGATCAATTGAGGCTAAATGAAGTCTTAATTGATGGGAACGACCTGTAATAGGAGTAAGTTTTAAGATAGAGTAATCGGATGTACTTACAAAATCAGGATTTACAGTGTAGTCGGTAATTTTTTGATACAAGGTAAGAGACTCTTTGCCTTGCTCAAAATCTACAATCTGCAATGGTCTGTGCTCAATATCGCATCTTATAGGTAGGTTAATCTCGCCATCTGGTTTAGTGTTACCTGTTACCACTGCTAGATAAGTTTTACTTACCTCTTTTAAACAAAACATCCTACCAAAAGCACTACAAGCTCTTTTAGTTAAAGCAATCACGACAAGTCCTGAAGTATCCATATCTAGACGATGTACAGCACTAGCATCAAGATGCTTTTCTTTGACTCTAGATAAAAGAGAGTCATAGTGCTCTTTTAATCTACCAGGGACACTTAATAGACCAGAGGGTTTATTAAGCACGATTAAATCGTCATCTTCAAAAAGAATGTCTAAGTAAGGAGTTTTAGGTGGATTGTAGATAAAGTCGTTCATGAGGGGAAGCAAAATAGCAGCCTAAGCTGCTATTTTTTAACTAGTCTTCAAAGTGGGAGGCTGCGTAAACTTCACGTGCGTTTTTAGCAGGTAATGTTAAGCCTAACTTATCGAAATTCTTAATCATCATTTCAAAGGCTGGCTTTACATACTCAGTGTCTGTGAAAGTATAGATAATGGTCTGACAATGTCTAATAGCAGATACTAAAGCGCCTCTTTCTTGATAATACTTAGCGATAAACCACTCACGCTTTGCTAATTCTGTTTTAACGAATACCAATCTTTGATAGCCGTCTTTAGCATATGGTGAATTTGGATAAGTCTCTAACAGATCGCTAAAGGCTTTGTAAGCGTCATATAAGAATTGAGGATCTTTTTGTGATCTGTCAAAGCCTAAAAAGTCTTGAATTAGAGTACCGTGCTTTTGAATTTCATTCAAACCTTTCATATATAGCACATAGTCTACATATTGAGAGGTTGGATTTAATCTTAAATATCTTTCAATAGCAGCAGTGGTTAGATCTGATTTTCTAGTCTTGTAATAAGTATAGATAAGATCTAACTGAACCTGATCGGTAAGCTCACCAAAAGGATATCTTGAATCTAGAGCTTCTAAATAATCTTTAGCATTAGCAAAATCGCCAGTTGCTAAGAATTGCTTTGCTTTTGAATGTAAAACTTGTTGTGAAAAATCTGGTATTGCATCTTTCTCTTCAACTTCATCTGAAGAGCATGCTGATAATCCGAGAGCAGAAGCAATTACAAGTGGTAATAATAACTTCTTAAACATTAAATTTCTGCCTCATGTTTTTAGTTACGATTTAATTTTTTGTATCTTATATGTTATCTTAGCATAAGTCAAAAATTATGAGAAAAACTTAGGATTATGTCAGATAAATTAAACTACGTTATTGAAGATGATCTTCATGGTAAGAGATTAGATCAAGCTTTATCAATTTTAAATGATGGTATCTCAAGAAGTACTTTAGGCCAATATATCAAAGATGGTCTAGTGACAGTTGATGATAAAGCCATCACTAAGCCAAGCGTTAAAGTATCTTCAGGGCAGGAGATTGTAATTACTTTACCTGAAGCTGAAGATCTTGAAGCTAAACCTCAGGATTTACCTTTAGATGTGGTGTATGAAGATCAAGATCTTATCGTCATCAACAAGCCAATTGGCTTTGTAGTACACCCAGGTGCTGGTGTAAAAGACGGTACTGTAATGAATGCTGTGCTTTATCACTACCCACAGACATCTGTATTACCAAGAGCAGGTATTGTGCACAGACTTGATAAAGATACCTCAGGTCTTATGGTAATTGCCTTATCTAAGTACGCTCAAATTAAACTTGTAAGAGCTATTAGTAAGCACGATGTAGTACGTGAGTACGAAGCTATCTGTGAAGGTTTAATTACCGCAGGTGGTACTATCGAGGCAGACATTAGTCGTGATCCTTACAATAGAACTAAGATGGCAGTAGTTTGCGATGGCTTAGGTCGAGAAGCTATTACCCATTACCGTGTGATGGAGCAATTTAGAGAGCATACTTTAGTAAAGCTAAGACTAGAAACTGGTAGAACCCATCAGATCAGAGTGCACATGGCTTCAATTGATCACCCTCTATTAGGTGATGCTACCTACGGTGGTAAGAGATTAAGACTGATGAAAGGTGCTAGTGAGGAGTTATCTCAAGCTTTAAGAGAATATCGTCACCAAGCCTTGCATGCAGCTCACATTGAATTTATTCATCCAATTAAAGGCGAGCCAATGTCCTTTGATGCTCCATTACCAGAGGATTTTGTAAATTTAATTAGATTACTTCGCCAAGACGAGATTGAAAATGGTGAAAAGTATTAGCACGATACCTGTTGATTTATCTATACCAAACATTAAAGCTTTTTATACCACTAAAAATGGAGGCTTTAGTGTAGGTAACTTTGCAAGCTTAAATTTAGGCTTGCATGTAGATGATGATCCTGTTGCTGTACTAAAAAACCGTTTACTTTTAGAAGACATGATCCATAAAAAAATCTTATTTATGGATCAGACGCATTCAGCTATTGTCAAAGTTGTGGATAATCACGATTTGGCAGATGCAAAACAAATGCTAGATGGAAAAACTCCTATAAGCTTAGGTGTCAAAGCAGATGGTGTAGTTTGCTTTGATGACGATATTGCTATAGCAGTGCTTACAGCTGACTGTTTACCGCTGTTACTTGCTACAGAGGATGGAAGTGCAATTGCTGCTGTACATTGTGGTTGGAAAGGCATCTATCAAAATATTGCTAAAAACGCAGTTGCCCTTATAAGAGAACGCACTCAAAGCTCTATCAAAGCTTATTTAGGTCCTTGCATTGGTCCTAAGAGTTTTGAAGTAGGCGCTGACTTAAAAGAAAAGTTTTTAGCTTTAGATTCTGCCTTTTCAAAAGCTTTTACACCAAAGAATAATGACAAATACTTATGCTCATTAGCATCTATTTGTTCAATGCAATTGAAAAAGCTTGGTATTGATAACATTACAGACTCTAACTCTGATACCTTCGATGAGAACAATGAGCTTTTCTCCTACAGAAAAAGCCATATCACAGGACGTATTGCTACTGTGATTTATAAAGTTAGTTAGGCTTTGCCTAACCTAACTTTTACATTATTCCTTTGTTTGCTTTTCTTGCTTTAAATCAGATGATTAAAAGGAGAAAATAATGGTAAACCTAAAATTTTCAAGTATCAGAGAAGCTCTCCATTTTAGAATGACTATGTCAGAGGATCATTTCTTTGTGGAGGAATATTGGGATGCAGCAGCAGATTGTTGCTTAAAAGATTTAAAAGCAACAGAAGACTTTGTAGCAAATGAAATTACAGACGAGGAAATGTATTTGTTTGGAGAGGTCGCAGATACAATCCTAGAAAAAAAACTTGATAGACAATTCTATGATGTCTATAAAGAAAGAGTTTTGAAAGTAAAGGATGAATATGTAAAATCAAATTGTTTGATAGATTTGAAACACTGTAAAGACTACTTCCCTCCTGAAGAAATCTCTTAAATTTTTGAGAAAATTACGAACAATCCCCTACCAGCAATGTAGTAGGTGGATTGTATTCTTATTTTTTGCGTATTTCTTGCTTTAAATCAGATGAGGTAAATGAAAATTAAATGACAGATTTAAAGTTTTCAAGTATCAGAGAAGCTCTTCATTTTAGAATGACTGTGTCAGAGGATCATTATTTTGATGTAGAGTATTTTGATGTGCTTTTAGACTTATGTTTAAAAGATTTTTACGACGAACAAACATAACCGATCATTGTCACAAAGTTAACTAGTGATCGCCGAACGGTCAACCAATTTTAATATTGCTAGTTCTTAACGAGCTAGTA
>CACZXZ010000049.1 GCA_902785325.1 uncultured Succinivibrio sp.
ATAACCAATGACTTTTTCTTGCTCTACTACCTTTACGTCTTTAGTAGCTGCTTGCTCTTTAGTTGTAGCCTTAATACGATTCTTATCAGAAGAGTCTACGCCCTTCTTTTTCTCACAACCACGACCATTGATGTTTTCATTATTAGCTCGTTTGCTATCAACGGTCTTATTACCTAGCTTTTCTTGCAAAATTTGATTTAGCTTAATTTGCTCTTCTAATAAGCCAAATATAATTCTAAAAAAGCCTAACATTGTATTCATCAAAAGTGCTAAAGCAGGTTGAGATTCTGTTTCTTTCTCAACCTGTTTCGATATTTTGTCGAACTGCTTTTGAAGCTCTTTTAAATCCACGTTAAAATCCTTGATATGTCTTGATACTGCTATTATATCAAAGCCATATTTTGAGGATTTGTGAGCTAAAAGTGAAAGCTCCACACTCTATCGAGAATAGGTCGTATAGATCCATGCTGATCAGTACAGATCGATGCTAACCAAAGATGGGAACCTTCTTGTCCCAAAATGAAGGCTTTGCTATAGCCGTTATATTGCAAATTTAGGGGATATTTTAGAACCTCCATAAAAAAAACAATAACAACCCAAAATGTGGTTATAGTCACACTAATTTTTAATGAACAATCCACCTGTTAAAAGTGAACTTTATGTAGCCTAGGAAAATGGTAGAATTAACTCAATTCTTACCATTTACCCTAGGAAAATGGTAGAATTAACTCAATTCTTACCATTTACTAAATTTATTGTTATTTTTGTGTTAATTTGTTTTTCTATTTACATGATAGTTTGTAAAGTTTATTAATAAAAACACAAAGGGGAATGCTTGTGACATTCCCCACATTTGTGTTTTCAAAAGTGTGATCTATTAACGTTTCTTGTCAGGTATTGAGCCTTCAGCCTTAAGATTCATAAGCTTGCTCTTGTGAGCTGTAACCACAGCTTGCATTACGATGAATAGGCATAATAACAAACCTACTACAATCTTAGTCCACCAAGCTGACAAGGTGCCTTGGAAAGAGATAATTGTAAGAATAGTGCCTTGAATCATTACACCTAATAAGGTTCCAGGCATAAAGCCTACACCACCCATAAGTTGGGTACCACCAATAACAGAGGAAGCAATAGCATCCATCTCCATACCTAAACCATGTAAGGTGTAACCTGACAACATGATCCAAGAATAAGTAATACCACCTAAGGCTGCGCAAAAGCCTGAGATTACATATACACGTACACGAATAGAATCTACTTTCAAGCCCATAAGTCTTGCTGACTGTTCATTACCACCTATAGCATATACGCCTCTACCAAAAGAGGTATAACGCAATACTAATGTTGCAATCACAACACAAGTTAAAGCGATAATAGCACCTAAGGAGATAAAACAACCACCAACCTCTACAGACCAGAAGGCAAGATCAGAGTAGATTGCATTGTCAATTGGCACACTATCTCTTGATAAAATTGCGGTTAAACCACGACATAAGAACATGGAGCCTAAAGTTACAATAAAAGGCTGTAATCTAAAGTAGGTAATCAAAACACCATTTAATAAACCTACTGCAATACCGATAAATAGCACTAAGAACATACATAAGAATGGGCTTAGGCTAGTATCTCTCATCAAAATTGCCAAAGACATACAAGTAAGAGACACTACAGCACCTACTGACAAATCAATACCACCAAAGCCTGAGATAATAGTAAAGGTGATACCTACTGTCACAATAATCAAAGGTGCATTATCGATAAATAGGTTTAAAAATACTTGAGGGCTAAAAAAGCCTTCAAATGCTACAGAGCCAATTGAAAACAATAGCACAAACAAGACACCAGTAACATAGAATGGGAAATTCTGCGATGCTACAAGATCTGATAGAAACTTTCGCATATTAAGCCCCCTTACCAGCGGTTTGAGCTTTCTTCAAACGCTTGAATTTATAATCACTATACATTTGCTTAAACTTCTCAGACTGGAAGATAATGATAAGTAAAATTACAATAGCCTTTACAGCAGGTAATCTGTCAGAGGACACACCTACTGCGTACATGGTAGTAGTTAAAGTTTGAATGGTAATCGCACCAATAATAGTGCCACCAATGTAGTATCTACCACCTACCATTAAGGTACCACCTAAGGTAACTGCCAAAATGGCATCCATTTCCATGTTTAATCCTGCGTTATTAGCATCTGCAGCTCTAATTAAAGAACCTTCAATTAAGCCTGCAGTTCCTGCGCAGAAACCTGAGAAAATATACACAGCAAATAACACGGCGGTAACTTTAATACCAGCATATCTTGCAGCATTTGCATTGATACCTACAGATTGGATCATAAGACCTATAGAAGTTTTTTTATCAAGCAAAATTACTAGCAATACCATCGCCAAAGCAATCAGCATAGCAGTAGGTAACATAAAGCCTGGTATAACACCTCCAATATAAGCAAAAGGCTTATAGTAAACAGTGATAATCTGACCGTCCGTCATTAACTGAGCAATACCACGACCTGCTGTCATTAAAATTAAGGTAGCCACCATGGCTTGAATTTTAAACTTAGCAATTAAGGTTCCATTCCAGATACCAGCTAAAACACCCACTAAAAGTGAGCATAAAATTGCAATAAAGAATGGATGCTGAGGGATACCTGAAATATCACCACCTAGCATTACGCAGCAAGTTGCTGAGGAAATTGCCACCACAGCACCAACTGAAATATCAATACCGCCTGTGGCAATTACAAAGGTCATACCTAAGGCTAGGATAATTAAGGATGAGGCTCTGTATAGAATATCAATAGGACGTCCATACAAATTGCCATTTTCCATAACTTCAATTTTAAAGAAGTCATCCACAAAGAGTGCGTTAAATAATAGCAACATTGCCAGTGCCACTAATGGCAATGCTAATGAGCTTTTAGTAAATTTACTAACAAGATTTGCCATGATAGTCTCCTGCAATAGCCTGCATAATGTGAGCTGTGGAGATTTCCTCATCACAAAGCTCAGTTACTTTCTCATGATCACGAATTACCATCACACGAGAACAAGTACGTACCATTTCTCCCATTTCACCTGAGATAAATACTACAGACATTCCTTTCTCTTTAGCTAAAGACACCGCTAAAGCCTCAATTTCCGTCTTAGTACCTACGTCAATACCACGGGTAGGCTCGTCTAAAATCAACAAGTTAGGCTCTGTTGCAAGCCATCTTGCAATAATCACCTTTTGCTGATTACCACCAGATAGATTCTTAATTAACTGCTCTCTATCAGAAACTTTAATTCTAAGTAGATTGATATAGTAATCGGCAAGTTTCTCTTGGCGTTTTCTTGACATATGTTTGAACATACCGTTTTTAGCCTGCAGTGCTAAAATAATGTTCTCACGTACGCTCAAATCACCAATAATACCTTGTACTTTTCTATCTTCAGGGCAGAAAGCTACACGCTTTTTCATCATATCCATTGGAGTTTTGATGTTGACACTTACTCCATCTACATAGATATTACCTGAGGATTTTAATAAGGTTCCAAATAAGGTTTCAGCAATTTCAGAACGACCAGATCCTAAGAGACCTGCAAAACCTACTACCTCACCTTCTTTAATATCTAAGGACAAGTCTTTTACTTTACCAGGAACTGTCACATGCTCAGTTTCAATAAAGATATTCTGACGAGGTTTAGATTTATCTACATTAGACTCGATTTCACCTTCCTTAATCTCCTTACCCATCATCTTTGAGATAAGCTCAATTCTAGGTAAGTTTTTAACCTCATATTCACCAATATAGGTACCGTCACGTAAAATCGTAATACGGTCACAAATGGTGTAGATTTGCTCAAGGAAATGAGAAATAAAGATAATAGAGATCCCCTGCTCCTTTAGAGCTCGCATGATCTTAAATAATCTTTGGGTTTCGTGCTCTGATAAAGAGGAGGTTGGCTCATCTAAAATTAACACTTTACATTTAGTGTCAATGGCACGAGCAATTGCAATCATTTGTTGCATTGCTACAGGGTAGAAACTCAATTCTTTAGTAACGTCAATATCGATGCCTAATTCTTTGAATAATAAATCAGAGGCATTTTTTTGCATGGTAGCCCAATCAATACGACCAAAAGCACCACGTGGCTCACGGCCAATGTAAATATTCTCAGCGACCGATAAATTAGCACAGAGGTTTACTTCCTGATATACAGTGGAAATACCCATCTTTTGACTTGCTAATGGTGTGGTAGGCTCTATAGTTTTGCCATCAAAATTGATTTGACCATTGGTTTTGTGGTAAACGCCAGTTAATACTTTCACTAAGGTGGATTTACCTGCGCCATTCTCTCCCATCAAAGACATAATCTCACCTTTTTTGAGGTTAAAACATACGTCTTTTAAAGCCTTTACACCAGGAAAGAACATATCGATATGGTTCATCTGCAAAATATAGTCGTTGTCTTGTGAGGTCATAAAGCCCTCCTTATGCAGGTATTAGGTAATTTATATGCAGATTTGATTTAAAAAGAGGGTGCAAAAGCACCCCCATTTGCTTGATTAAGATTAGTACTTACGACTTGGGAATACGTCTTTAGCAACTTCTGCTGGATATACGCCTTCCTCAACGAATACACTCTTAGGTACAGCTTCGCCGTTTAAGATCTTCTTAGCAGTTTCAAAGAACAAATCACCTTGAAGTGGGTTACACTCAACAGTTGCGTTTGACTTGCCTTCAATCATAGCTTGGAAGATACCCTTAACACCGTCTACAGATACGATTACGATGTCTTTAGCTGGAACTAAGCCGGCTGCTTCAATAGCCTGAATTGCACCTAAAGCCATATCGTCGTTCATAGCAAATAGAACATCGATATCATTACGATTTGACTTTAAGAAAGACTCCATAACTTCTTGACCCTTTTGACGAGTAAAGTCACCAGTTTGTGAAGCTAGGATGTTGTACATATCTTTGTTAGGAGACTCTTTTAGAGCATCGTTAAAGCCGTTACCACGACCTGTGGTTGCTGATGCACCTACAGTACCTTCAAGGATAACGATGTTAATCTTATCGCCACCATTACGTGGTTTAATATTCTTCTCGTGAATATAACCATCTAACCAATCGAATACTTTACGACCTTCTGTATAGCTGTCAGTACCAATCTTTGCTACATATAGTGAAGGATCTGATACAGTTAGGTCACGATCCATAATTAAAACAGGGATCTTAGCTCTCTTAGCTTCTCTTAAGATGTTATCCCAACCTGTTGCTACGATAGGTACGAAACCAATTAAGTCAACCTTTTGAGCAATAAAGGTACGGATTGCTTTAATCTGATTCTCTTGCTTTTGTTGAGCATCTGAGAACTTCAAATTAACACCGTGTTTTTTAGCTGCAGCTTTAACATCATTAGTATTAGCTGTACGCCACTCTGACTCAGCACCAATTTGTGAGAAACCGATTGTAAGTTCTTTAGCTTGTACTGACATTGACTGAGCTGCAATAACAGCACCAATTGATAATGCTAATAAGCCTTTTACAAGTTTCATATGGACTCCTAACTTATGTTTGGTTGTTTGTTTGAGAAAGACTTTTAAAAGTCTTTACAATTTTGATTGTAGAGCAAGAAATTTTTAATGACGGCAAAGAATAGAAAAAACGTGATTGTGTTAACTTTTTTATACACTTTAATACTAAAAAACTAGACTAATGTCACTTTTTGAAAACCTTTGCGGTGTTCATAACTTACAAAATCACTTTACAGAATTTATAAAAAACTTATTTATAATCAAATTGTTAACATTTTTATTATGAATTATTTAAAGTTTCAAGAAGAAATATGGCGATTTTTACTGTAATCGTTTACGGTGTACCTACAACTGTTCTAGAAATTCCTTATCAAGTTTTTTTAAAGCTTCGATTAAAACATCTTCAAAGTCTTTCATTAAAGGATTTACTGTAGGAATTCTGTCTAGCTTTTTACAAAGATCATTGTAAATTAAAGTTTGCTTTTTATTTAAGGGGGTTACAGCGCGTTTATAAAACCAATAATAGCCTTGCAAAGGCATCATCAATAAAAAGAGCACACAACAAATAACTATAGGAAAATTAGAGCCTAGAGCAAATAACAAAGGGATCCCTTTAAAGCCACCACCAAGGAAAATTGCCCAAAATAGAATAAACACAATAAAAGGAGGCAAAATAAGATTTGCTCTTAGCATCGCTATCTTTACTCTATTCTCTTTAAACACAGGATTTAAAAGTGGCTCTAAAGGCCACTTTTTCATATAGTTAATACCAATACTTAATTTTTTAAACAACTTTAATCACCAAAGTTTAATCAAGAACAACTTTTAAAGTCATTTTCAAAATTCACTTTAAAAGAACTAAGCTTTGCTTTCATTATATTAAAAATCAAAGAGTGTCTGTACAGAAAAACAAATTCTAAAGCTTATGCTAAATACAAATTTTAAAGCAGATACTGTGGTATAATTTGGATATTTAAAAAGGCTTTTAGGCCTTATCTTTTTATTTACATTCAGCATATTTATCGGAGTATCAAGTGACACGTAATGTAATACTTGTTCCAGCGGGTAAAACATCTGGCATCTATACCGCAGCTTTAGGTTTAGTTAAAGCTTTAAACAATCACAATGTAAAAGCAGCTTTATTTACACCTTTTGCTAATTGCAAAAACGCAAAGTGCATTGCTACAGCTATTTCAAAATGTTGCGCTGCTAAAGCCATTGCTCAAGGACAAGAAAGTGAAGTTCTAGAAAAGATTGTTGGTAACTACAATCAATTAAAAGACAGTGGCAACTACGATGTAATTATCATTGAAGGTGTTTGCCAAGCTCCATTTGATAAAGATGACATGAATGCTAAGATTTGCCACGCATTTGATGCTGACATTATTACCTTAGTAAATGGTGCTTTCTCTTGTGCTAAAAAGGCAATTGATGCTACTTTACAATATTTTGGTAATGCAGGTAAGAACAAAGTATTAGGTTCAATTCTATTAAACGCAAATGCTCCTGTTGATGCTAAAGGCAACATTAAGTTAGTACTATCAGGTTGTCCTGAGTGCAATTGCAAGTCTAATACAACTTGCGATGCTTCTGCAAAGGATGGTATTGAAAACTTCCTATCAAAGGTTCAGTTTGACAAGCAATACTATGCACCACGTGCTAAAGATATTGCTTCTTACATCGATGCACTAATCGTAAGTGGTGATGAGAACAAGCGTGCTTATAAAGTAACCTTCTCAAATACTGAAGCAAATGACAAGCAATTACTAATCTCAGCTCAAGCTGTTGATAACACTAAGGCTGCTATCGTGATTTTAACTGATGGCGCTGATTGCAAGGTTGAGAATGCAACTGTACTCAAGACTGACAAGAGTGCATGGCAAGTAGCTCAAGCTTTAGCTTCAATGGATGCTATTTTAAATGCAGACGATGAAGAGACTAAGTCTTACATTGAAGAAAATGCAAGCAAAGACATTGAAGATAGCTTAGTAAACTTAATCAAAGATTATGATGCTAACAAGACTGTGTTAATGAGCCCTGCAGCATTCCGCTACAAGTTAACTCAATTAGCACGTGCAGCTCACAAGAAGATTGCTCTACCTGAAGGCGATGAGCCACGTACAGTAGCAGCTGCTGCTAAAGTTGCTGAGCAAGATATTGCAATTCCTGTATTATTTGGTAACAAGGATAAGATCTTAGCTGTAGCTAAAGAGCAAGGCGTTACTTTAAATGATAAAGTTGAGTTTGTTGATCCTGAGGCTGTAAGAGCTAACTATGTTGATAGATTAGTTGAGTTACGTAAAGCTAAGGGCATGACTCCTGAAATGGCAATTCAAATGCTTCAAGACAATGTAGCTTTAGCTACCATGATGATTGAAGCTAATGAGTTAGACGGCCTAGTATCAGGTGCAGTTCACACCACTGCTAATACTATTCGTCCACCACTACAGATCATTAAGACTGCTAAGAATGCAAAGCTTGTATCAGCAATCTTCTTCATGTTAATGCCTGAGCAAGTTTATGTATATGGTGACTGCGCTTTAAATATCGATCCTGATGCAGAGCAATTATCAGAGATTGCAATTCAATCAGCTGACACAGCTAAAGCATTCGGTATTGATCCTAAGGTTGCAATGGTTACTTACTCAACTATGAACTCAGGTAAAGGTGCTGATGTTGATTTAATGAGAGAAGCTACCGAGTTAGTACGTCAAAAGCGTCCTGATATCGCAGTAGATGGCCCTCTACAGTATGATGCTGCTGTAATGCCTAACGTTGCAGCTCAAAAGGCTCCAAATTCACCTGTAGCTGGTAAAGCAACTGTATTTATCTTCCCAAGCTTATCAACTGGTAACACCGTTTATAAGGCAGTACAACGTAGTGCTAACTTAGTTTCTATTGGCCCTATGTTACAGGGTATGAGAAAGCCTGTTAACGACTTATCTCGTGGTGCTTTAGTAGATGACATCATCTACACTATTGCTGTTACTGCAATTCAAGCTACTCAAAACAATGCTTAATGCAAATTTAAGCTAGATTTTGTAAGATAGCTCCAAGCAATGCTAGGAGCTATTTTTTTTATGAGAGTTTTAATTACAGGTGGCAGTGGTTTTATTGGTAGAGCTTTAGTCTCTACACTTTTAAATTCCCATCAAGTATTCGTTTATACCCACAAAACAGCAGTTGAAAACAATCTCTCCTTTCCTCCAACAGTTACGGTTTTAACAGCTGATAGTGACTTTCCTAAAGTTGATGCCATTGTAAATTTAAGTGGAGAGGCTATCGACAAATCCTTTTTAACCCGTAACAGAATAGCTAGTATTATTAACTCTCGTCTACATACGATTAAACTCTTAAAACAAAAGTACCAAAACGATTTTCCAAAAATATTTATTCAAGCCTCGGCTACAGGGATCTATAAAGACAGTAATGAGGAGTTAACAGAAAACGGATCTTTCAATAACAATTTTTATGCAAAGCTAGTAACTCAAATTGAAAATGGAGCTTTAGCGCTCTTATCCAAGGACTGCTTTGTATATTTAGCAAGACTTGGTGTAGTGGTAGGTAATGGTGGTGGTATTGTAAAGAATTTAAAGTATCTTCCACGTCCTTACTTTTTAATGGGAAATAATTACATTCCTTATATTACACTTGAAGATACCGCTTTAGCTTTTAAATTTTTATTAGAGCACCACAGCTTGTGCTCTTTTGATAAGCCTTATCAAATCGTAAATTTCTGCTCTGATAAATATCTAACTTTAAATGAGCTTTTAAAATTGTGTAAACCACAAAGTAAAGTAGCCATCCCCTGCCCTAAATTTATTTTACGCCTAGATAAAAGAGGACATCTTCTGTTAGTAGATCATAAAGTTAAGCCTGCCTTTTTACTAAAACAAGGCTTTAAATTTAGTTAAATAGCTCACAATTCGCAATCGTTTACAATACTAAATTATTTTATATTTCAATATATTAACAATTTAGTACTAAAACATTTTAGTTTTTCTATTTATCTTTTCAAAAGATGTCCTATAATAATCATGTATCCAAGATAAACATTTTTAAAGCAGAGGATCACTATGCTAGAAGATTTAAAACAAAAAGTTTTTAAAGCAAATTTAGATCTACCAAAACATGGTCTTGTAACCTTTACTTGGGGTAACGTATCTGGCATAGACAGAGAAAAAGGTTTTGTTGTTATCAAACCATCTGGAGTTGACTATGAAACTATGACTGCAGAGGACATGGTAGTAGTTGATTTAAAGACAGGAGAAAAAGTTGAAGGTGATTTAAATCCTTCTACTGATACCCCAACTCATCTTGAGCTATATCGCGCTTGCAAGGATATTCAAGGTGTTGTACATACTCATTCTCGTAATGCAACCTCCTTTGCTCAAGCTGGCATTGATATTCCAGCTTTAGGTACTACAGGTGCTGATTATTTCTATGGAGATATTCCTTGCACTCGTCCTATGACAAAAGCAGAGATTGAAGGCGAATACGAGCTTGAAACTGGCAAGGTAATTGTAGAGACCTTTAAACAAAGAGGTATCAATCCAAAGGATGTACCAGCCTGCTTAGTTTACTCTCACGGTCCCTTTACTTGGGGAAAATCACCTGATAACGCAGTTTATAATGCAGTGGTTTTAGAGGAAGTTGCATTCATGGCATATCATGCTATGACTTTAAATCCACGTATTGGCAGAATGCAACAAGATTTATTAGACAAGCACTATTTAAGAAAACATGGTGCTCATGCCTACTACGGTCAAATTAAACATTAACTCAAAACCGAATCTAATTATAACTTCGTTCAATTCACCTTTATTGAAAGGGCCATCACCTTACGTGATGGCCAATTTTTTATCTTTTAAGCTACTTTTCCTTTAAGAGATTTTAAATAAGTAAAGTACTTTACTGTCTCTTCTACGATATCTTTTCTTAAGATGAACAAGGCAAGTAAGTTTGGTAATGCCATCAAGCCATTTAAGATATCTGCAAGCACCCATACTAAATCTAAAGTCATAAAGGCTGCTGAAGCTACAATTAACACATAGATAAAACGGTAAGCTAAGATACACTTTGTACCAAAGAGGTATACCACACAGGACTCAGCATAGTAGTTCCATCCTATAATAGTGGTAAAAGCAAAGAGCAAAAGACCGATATTTAAAAGATAAATACCCCATGAATCACCTAAAGTTAATCTAAAAGCCTCTGAGGTAATAGCAGCACCGTTAAGATCACCACTCCAAGTATTAGTAAGTACGATAGTAAGACCTGTTAACATACAAATTACGATGGTATCAAAGAATGTACCTGTCATATTAACTAAGCCTTGCTCTGCAGCATACTCTGTTTTAGCTGAAGCTGCTGCAATAGGAGCTGAGCCTAAACCAGCCTCATTTGAGAACATACCACGTGCAACACCAAATCTCATGGCAACTAAAATACCAATACCAGTTGCACCACCAAGTCCTGCATCAAAACTAAAAGCTGAACTTACTATAGTTACGATAGCTGCAGGCAAGCCTTGTATATTTACTGCAATTACAAATAAACAACCTACAATGTAGAAGACTGCCATTAAAGGAATGAGCTTAGTACTTACTTTAGAAATACTCTTTAAACCACCTAAGGTAACCATACCTACAAGTGCACTGATGATAGCACAGGAAGCTAAAGGAGACATACCAAACATGATTGAGTTTGCCTCTACCATGGAGTTTACCTGGCAGTAAGTACCAATACCAAAACAGCCAGCACCTACAGTTAACAAGGCAAATAGAGCAGCAAGTGGTTTATTGTGCATACCGTTTTTGATGTAGTACATAGGGCCACCACGGTATTTGCCTTTTTCGTCGACCTCACGATATTTAATGGCTAATAAACATTCAGAGTATTTGGTAGCCATACCAAAAAAGGCTGCTACAAACATCCAAAACAAAGCACCTGGTCCACCCATGTGCACTGCAGTTGCTACACCTACGATATTACCAGTACCAATGGTACTTGCTAAAGCGGTACATAAAGCTGCAAAGCCTGTGATCTCACCTTGTTTAGATTCGTCAGATTCATTAGACTTTTTAAACACAAGCTTTAAGGAAAATACTAAATTAGATACTTGGATTAGTCTTAATTTATAGGTTAAAAAGATACCTATCAGCATCAAGGCAACAAGCAAAGGTGCTCCCCAAATATATCCATCTATGGTGTCGAGAATTTTTGCTAATGAGTCCATACTAGATCCTTATAAAAGTAATAATGCACTTTTATCATACGCTTATCTTGGATGCTTTATTTTACATGCATTATTTTGGTGCTTTAATCTTAAAGATCTTTAAAAAAGGTGGTTTACAGTGCAAAAAAAATCCGTAACTGTCATTTGCAATTACGGATCTAAGTTGGAGTTATATTAAAACTTTAACTACTCAAAGTGAGTCTTTACCTTAATTACAGTATCAACGATGTAATCTTGAGGATCGTCGCCTATCTTATTAAAGTAGTCATGGAACTTTTTAATGACTTGATAACCTTGAGTCTGAGTAGACTGACAAATTACAAAATCAACAATGTCATTTTTAACTAATTCTTTAGTGGTATAAATCTCATCACAAGCAATTACAAAACGCTTATGCTCAGCATCTGCAATAATTGCAGCGCCTAAACCACTTACGCCAGAGCCTGTTGCCATATAGACAATGTTAATTTCAGGGTGAGCTAAGAAGGATTTCATGGTTACTTGCTGAGTGATGATATCCTGATCTTTACCTTCAATGATATCTACAATTTGATAATCACAGTTTCTTGCCTGTAACTCACTGATAAAGCCATCTACTCTATTCTTATGACCCAAGTGCTCTTTGTAACCGACTACAATTAAGATCTTCATCTTTTGGTTATGACAGCACTTATCTACCATAGTAGCTGCAACTTTGCCTGACTTTACATAATCAGGACCTACAAAGCACAATCTTTTAGTGCCAGGTAAATCGTTATTTAATAAAATAACTGCCATACCTTGCGCCTCAAGCTCATCAATCTTGTTGCGGATAAGTGGACTGTCGACAGAGCATAAAACAAAAGCTTTACAACCTGAGCTTATAAGCTGATCAATAGCTTCGATTTGTTGCTTAGGATCCCAGCCTTCTTGCTCTTTAATTACCACATCAATACCAAGATCTTTAAATTCTCTTAGTGCTTGATCGATACCTTTTTTGATATCATCAAAGAATGGAGAATTAATACTTGGTATGCAAATACCAATGAAGTTAATATTCTTTTGTGAGGATAAAGCACGACCTGCTCTATTAGGAATATAGCCAAGCTCTTGAGCTAACTGTCTGATGCGCTCTGAAGTTTTTGCACTTACTTCATTTTTGTCATTTAAGGCTCGACTGACAGTACCAATGGATACACCAGATGCTTTAGCTAAGTCTTTTAAAGTTACACTCATTGTGCCCTCACCGTAAAACAAACACCGTAAACGATTACATTTTTTTTTAATTATTATGGGCTATTTTACAATACTTTCCATATAAATGCGTGATTTTTGCGCGTTACCCCACAAATAATTGTAAAATCAATCGTAAATTTGTGCGTTTTTACAACTTTTAATGTTAATTTTTTGTAACTAACTAATGGAATTTGAAACAGAATTTTCAAAAGTCTATTTATTGTGCGACTGCAATAATTTTTTTGCGTCTTGCGAAAAATTATTTCGACCAGATTTAAAGCACAGACCTGTAGCTGTCTTGTCTAACAATGACGGTGTGGTAGTTTCTCGCTCTTATGAAACTAAAGCACTAGGCATTGCTATGGGAGCTCCAGCTTTTAAAATCCAAGACGAAATTAAAAAGTTTCAAATTCAAACTTTCTCCTCAAACTTTAATCTGTACTTAAACATTTCTAACAGAGTGATGGCTCTATTAGAAAGTTTTTGCAAAGATCTGCAAATCTACTCTGTCGATGAAGCTTTTTTAGAATTTGACAATTTAACTGAGCAACAGGCTATAGATCTTGCATTTAAAATAAAAAACGCAGTCTTACAACAAGTAGGCATTCATATAGGTATAGGTATTGCCCAAACTAAAACTTTAGCAAAACTTGCAAATCACTTTGCAAAACAAAACCGTAGCACCACTCATGGAGTTTTCTGTGCGCTAAAAGATCCTATGCGTCAAAAGATCTTACTTAATAATCCTATTGGTGAAATTTGGGGAATTGGCAAAGCTTTAGAAGATAAATTAACTCAAGATGGTTTTATCACCGCTTTTGATTTGAGCAAGGCTGATGAAAAGAGCATTAAAAAAGCTTACAACATCAATGTTGTAAAAACAGTAAAAGAGCTTAATAACAAAGACTGTATCGATAATGTTGCACAAGCAGACAATCAAGCACAAATCATGTGGTCTAGAAGTTTTAAAGATAGACTGTATGATTTTGAGGATTTGTTGCAAGCTGTATATGAATACACACAGGAGAGTTGCTCAAAACTTAGAGCTATAAACTGTTGGGCAAAACAAATCTCAGTATTTATCCGTACCTCCTATTTTGGAGAGCAACACAAATACTCTAATATCGCCACCCTAAAACTTGATCATCCAAGTATAGATACTCGTGTATTTATGAGTGCTGCCAAAATACTTCTTCTTCATATATATAAGAGTGGTTATGCCTATAATAAGGTAGGTGTCATCTTAAGTGACTTTGAACAAGAGCGAGCCTTTCAATCAGATCTCTTTGTCAAAGCTCCAGATCAAAAGAAACTTGATAAAGACGAAAAGCTTATGCACACTCTAGATAAACTTAATAAAAATGAAAAACACACTTTAATTATTGGAGCTCAAACCAAAATTAAAGCTAAAGAGCAAGAATGTGCCTTAAAAAAGCTCTCCCCAAGTTACACTTCAGCTTGGGATGAATTACCTGAGGTTAATTGATGAACAAGACAGTAAACCTTTTACTAAAAACTTTAGAGCAATATGCTGAGCCAAAATACTTAGAGTTTTTCCATAAGCTAAGTCCTGACATAAAGGCTCTAGGTGTGAGATCCCCTATTCTACAAAAAATAGTCAAAAAATTTAGTAAAGAGCATGATTTATTAAAAGCTTTAGACAAACTTGATACTAATGCACCTTATGAGCTTTTGTTTGCTAAAGCCTTTGCTATTTCACAACTTGAATTTGGTGAAGTGAAACTTGCAAAGATTAAAGAGTTTTTACCTTACTTAAATGGTTGGGCCATCTGTGATGGCTTTTGTACCTTACTTAAAGACACAAAACTACATCAAAAGGAATATTTTGATTTTATCTTGCCACTTTTTTCATCTAATCAAGAATTTACTCAACGCTTTGCCTTGGTAATGGCTCTAATCTATTTCAATGAGCAAGAATACCTTCCTACCCTCTTTAAGATTTTTGATGAAACCAATACTAGACACTACTATGTGCATATGGCGGTTGCGTGGGCTATAGCTACCATCTACTGTTATCACAAAGAAGAAACCTACGCTTACCTTAAAGACTGTAAACTAAGTAAAAGCACCTTTAATCAAACCATTCGCAAGATCTGTGAATCTAAACTACCTACCTGTGAAGATAAGGAACTTGTTAAAAAGCTAAAAAGAATTTGAAAATTTCTGTATTTAGGTTATGATAACCCCGATTTTTGGAAGGGTGGCAGAGCGGTTGAATGCATCGCACTCGAAATGCGACAGACGGTTTTACCGTCTCGGGAGTTCAAATCTCCTCCCTTCCTAAAGTTTTCCTACCTTTAGCCGACATTACTAATGTTAAACTTTACTTTCTCACATAAAAGAAAGTAGAAAATATTAACGGAGTCTTATATATCAAGGCTCTAGCTTTTAAAAAATCTATGACACCATTTGGAAACAA
>CACZXZ010000050.1 GCA_902785325.1 uncultured Succinivibrio sp.
GCGCAACCTACTAGGTAAATCAAGATCGTCTTTTTAAAGAGCTACTGATCCGTTTAGAATCAGCTTTTGGTTAAACTTTTAAAGTTGGAAACTTGAGTTATATCTATTATTATGAATAAACTCCTAAATTGAGTTATTTTTTGCAATGTGCAATTTGAGAGTTTCATTATTTGGAAAAACAAGATATGTGCTATCTTGTAAATCTGCTGGAAACGAGAGTTTGGAAGTCTTATGTGCAAAATAAGTGTAATAATACCAATTTGGAATTCTTCAAGTGTTATATCAGAAACTATTGAAAGCATCCAGTGTGGAATTTATAAAAATATTGAAATAATATGCGTGAATGATGGTAGTACAGATTCTACATTAGAAGTCTTGGCAAGCTTAAGTAAGAAATATAATAATATAAAAATTGTTTCAATAAAAAATCAAGGACCAGGCCCTGCTAGAAATATCGGTTTAATGAATGCAACGGGTGAATATGTATCGTTTATAGATAGCGATGATATTGTAGATTGTGAATTTTATGAAAAGCTATACAAAGTAGCATGTAAAAGTAAAGCCGACATAGTTGCAGGAAAACTCGTCTATCAACCTTCTAGTTCGGAAAGAGAACAGGACTTAGAAAAATATTATGCTAACGTTAATATAGATAGCCGTTTTTTTTATAGAACTTTTACAACTGCAATTTACAAAAGATCATTATTAGAAAAAAATAAAATACTCTTTCCAAATTACAGAATGGGAGAGGACTGTATTTTTGCATTTAAAGCAGCCTGTAAGGCAAGCAAAATAGAAATTATTAACGATGTAACATATTATTACCGAAAAACTATAAACAAAAACTCAATTACTAGAACTCAATATGTAGATAGTGAGTGTTTAAATTCAAAGTTTGAACTTATAAAACTATTTAATGCAGAGAATCTGAGACAAGATATATATTCTTATGAAGTATCTAGAATAGTGATTTCGTTTTTCAATTCATTATGGAGTAAAAACTTAGGTTTCTATAATAGATACTGTGTAGTAAAAAAGTTAGTTCAACTAAATAAGATTATAAAATCAGATGCACAATATGATTTTAGAATTAAAAATGAAGCACCTATTCTTTACAAGTACTTTCAAATAGATAATTTTAATTTACTTTCTTTTATTAGATGTCCCGTGTCTAATTTGAACAAATTGTTTCTAAATACAATACGCAATTCATCTGGTCCTATTGTGTTTTATGGCGCAAGCAATTTTTTAATCCAATTTTTAAATAAGCATAAGAATAAGCTAGACATAAATAATTTTTTTATCGTTGACTCTAGTAATAAAATAAAAAGTGTTAATGGAATTCAAATATTAGCAAAGGATTCATTAAAGTACATTAAATTCAATACGATAATAATATGTGTGATTCATCATCAGAACGAGATAAAAAGAAATATTGAAAATTTATTGGTAACTTATAATTTGCCACATATTTCTGTTGTTGATTGGTTAAACAAATAGATTAATTATTTTTTTTACCTTAACAAAGCTCATCTTATTTTAAATAAATATAAACGGATGGTACGACAAATGAATATTTCTAAAAAACAATTTGATATCCTGCATTTTTTAAAGGACCATCCTTTAAGTTCTTTAGATGAAATTTCTGATTCATTATTTATTGAGCATTCAGAAATATTAAATAATATCGATTTATTGCAGCAACATGGATATTTGCAAAATTATAGCTTAACAGATGAAGCAAATAGATATTTTGAATCTCATAGAATTGATAATGCAGTTATATTGGCTGCAGGAATGTCAACAAGATTTGTTCCTTTAAATTTCTCTACACCAAAAGGATTATTAAAAGTTAAAGGTGAGGTCTTAATTGAACGTCAAATTAAGCAACTGAGAGAAAAAGGCATAAGTGAAATTGTTGTAGTAGTTGGCTACATGAAAGAGAAATTTAAATATTTAGAAGCTAAATATAATGTAATTTTAGTTGATACTGAAGATTTTTCTGTTAAGAATAATTTTGCAAGTGTCTATGCTGCAAGAAAGTACTTGAAAAACTCAATTATCACATCATCAGATTTATATTTTTCTGACAATATATTTCAGACCTACTTTTACGATTCATATTATACTTCCGTCTATATGCCAGGTAAGACTGCGGAACGAGGTATTGTTATTGATAGTGACGATAAGATTCTAAAGACAATGTATGGCGATAAGTGTTACGACATTTGGGTAACATTAGGATATGCTTTTTTTTCAGAAAGATTTTCTAAAAAATATGTAGAAATAGTAAATAAAATCAAAGATCTTCCGGAGACTTCTAATAAGTTTTGGGCTGATATTCAAGATGATAATCTTGATGATTTATACATGTATGCAAAAAAATGTAAGGATGATTGCATACATGAATTTGATTCTTTAGAAGAATTAAGGGAATTTGATGAACAATATTTATTTAATTCCTACTCACTAATTATGAAGAAGATCTGTTACAGATTAGCTGTAAAAGAAAATAATATTGTTGGAATTGAGTCACTAAAGCAAATACGACCTTCCATGTTTAAATTTAGATGTAGAGGCGATATTTATATTTGCGATGTAGAACCAACAGAAGACGAAAAAGTTTGGAATCAAGGCAGAATTTATTATCAATGTCGAGACAGTGAGAAAGGCGATATCAAACTGTACAAAATGGATAAGAATGTTTGTGTCGGAGAGCATCGCTTTTCAGACAGTAAAGCTAATTTAGAAAAATTATTAAATTCTGTCCGTGATTTTGATGAATATCATAAAAGGGCTCTCCCTTTGTGTGCTGCCGAAAATGTAATTTCTGAATTTGCAAATCTCCCATTAGGTTTTGGCTTCCAAGAACGATACATAATGAATAATACCTATTCATTTAACATGGAAGACAACTTCATTGGGTGTGAAAAATTATTTCCTTTCTACCAAATGCTATCAGATGCTTGTGAAAGAATTTTTGGAGCAAAATATACTGATCCTAGACCTTTTACAGGAATGAACTGCATTGATATGTTAGTTAAATCGGTGTGTGCATCAGGAGATAAGATGCTTATCCTTGATAAGGAATATGGTGGGCATGCATCTGTTAAACCTGTAGTAGAAAGATTAGGAATAAAAGTTTACTCTGCTCCATATTTAATTGATGAGATGGATTTAGACTACGATAAAACAAATCAGTTAATTGAACAAGAAAATATTGGTTTTATATTATTGGCACCGTCTGACCTAATTAAACCTTTGTCAGTGGATAAAATTAACACAAGAAATTGTGTGTTGTTGTGGGATTGTAGCCAAATTATGGGGCTTATAGCTGCAGGATTGGTTTACAACCCATTGAAATCAAAAGATTCTGATAATGTCGTTATGTTTGGTGGAACACACAAAACATTCCCTGGTCCTGCTTCTGGACTAATAATGACAAACAGCAAGAGATTGCATGAATTATTGGAAAAAAATATTAATCCTAAATATTTAAGACACTCTCAAATGCATCAAAAAATTTCTCTTTTATTTGCTCTGATTGAATTTGAGAAATATGGTGTTGATTATATGTGTCATGTTGTTCACTGTTCTAATTATTTAGGAGAAAGATTAAAAGATAAGGGCTTCGATGTAGCAAACATAAATGGTCAAATTTCTATGACACATCAAATTTTTATTAGGTGTAGCAAGGAAGAAATGCAGACAATTTATGACAATGCTTATAAATGTGAAGTAACATTAAACAAAAAGAAAAAACAATTATTTTGTGGCTATGGTATTCGGTTAGGAACCCAAGAAATAGCTCGCTATGATTGGAATGATGATGCGTTAGATGTTATTGCAGAAATCGTTTATCAATTATCTCTAAAGGAAGTCGATGAAAAACATATTTTATTGCTAAAAAATAAGCTTCCATCCAAAACTATACATTTTACATTTGATAACAATGAGATAAGTGGTTTTTTATCACTGATGAAGAGTTAAAATTAGTGAGCGTAAATCAAGTATGGAAAAAATTCTAGTAGGTTCATTGAATGAAGAAATAAGAAATGGATTTCTTGTTTCAGAAAAAAGAAAGGCTGTATGGAATGTAGAATTATGTTTATTAAAAAGACTTGATGAGGTTTGTAAAAAGTATAATTTAAGGTATTGGCTAGATGGTGGTTCATTGCTTGGAGCAATTAGACATAATGGTTTTATTCCTTGGGATGATGATATTGATGTTGTTATGCCAAGGAAGGACTACGATAAGTTATCTGAAATTTCAAAATTAGAATTTTGTTATCCATACTTCTATCAGGATATCTATTCTGAAAACATTTATCCAGGAATACATTCAAAAATTAGAGATTGTAGAACAACTGCTATTTCTAAAAATTGGTTATTTAATGACATAAATCAGGGGATTTTTATTGATATTTTTCCAATGGATGGTGTTCCTGATTCAAAGCAAGAATTTGATGTGCTAGCAAAGATAGCTTATAAAAAAGCTAAAACAATTAGATTCTACTATGAATATGAGCGTGTTTTGTCGCTAAATCCAAAAGTTAGAAAAAATCTAAATGAAAGAAAGATGATTTCAAGAAAATCGATAGGGTCTGGTCTAGATTATGTAAATGCGTTTCGTGAATACGAAAATATGTTCAAGCAATACGATTATGAAACAAGTAAGAATGTTGCGCCGATAGCTTTTACTTTAGAAACACGAAGACAAGTCTCTTTAGATCATGCTTGCTACATGGATACAATATATCTAGATTTTGAAAAACTATCAGTTCCGATTCCTATAGGATATGATGCAATATTAAGAACATATTACGGCTCTGATTATATGACCCCTAAACAAGGTTCTATTTTTAATAGTACGATCTATTTTGATCCATTTGTAGCTTACAAAGTTCACTTGGAAAAGTTAAGAAAACAGTATTCGTTATTGAATAGATGTCTTAGAGAGATCTGTTCCGTTTTTAACAATAATCTTGTTTCCGAATATGAAAGTAAGTTGTTATCTTGTTGAATATCATGTAATAAATAGAGTCAGTTATTAGTAATAATATTTCTCTAGATCAAGATTTCTTTAAATTTTCCAATTATGGAATTTATTGTTCAAGAGACTTTTTTAATTTTTACAGAGAATTAGAAAGACCTTCATAAAATAAAAGGATTAAATATGTCAGATCAAAACAATCAAGTGTCAGATTTCTCATGGATCAAGTTTTATGAAGAATTAGCTGATAAGCTCTTTGAATATAAAGATAAAAGAGCTGAGCTTATAACTAAGCTTGAACTATGCTTAAATAAATTTAATGAAATATCTCTCCAGAATAGCAATCGGAAAGCAAAAACTATCTCTGTAGAAGATTTTTGTTATACTGATTTACAAGACGGCAACCTTAGCGATATAGATCCTTTTACAGTATTCGCAATCTTTAATAGGGCCCAAACTTACGAAACAAAGAAAAACTTCTTTGAGTCCTTTAAGACAGCCTTTGGAATGATATCTGACATCCCAAGTTCTACTGATGGTGTTCCTCATGCTGATAATAGGAGAGCAAGATTTTTTAATTCTCCTAATGATATTGAAAAATTATGGAATATTTTTGTAGCCGCTATAAACTTGTCAAATGGTAGAACTGAAGATGATAGTTCTTTTAGCAATAGTTTTGATTCAGCAGAAAAAATCAACAATGTTAAATGGAATTTAACTTTTGCCTTATATTGGATTAGACCTAATTTCTTTTTACCTTTGGATTCTAATTCAAGAAATTTCATTTCAATTAATCCAAAATATCTTGTATCTAAAGAGATTTCAGATTATTTCTCTAGAAAATCATATGACGTTCCTTCAGGAGAAAAATATTTAAGTTTTTGTAGAAAACTATTCTCAAGCTCAAACAATTCTGATTTCTCCATACCAATGTTGTCTCACCGCGCATATCTCTTAGCTCAAGAAAACTTGAATGTTTGGAAAGTAAGTCTAGGTAAAGACTTTTTTGATGACCAAAAATTTAATGAATATGTTTCTAAAAGATTGGTGTCAGTGGCAAAAAACACTGGAAAAAATCAAGGAGAACAGTATTTAAATGAATTTAATAAGGGACATATCTTTTATCTTTGCAATGGTTCTAATCAGATAAGGTTATTAGGTCGAGTATTAGAAGATGAGGGGAGTGTTGACCCTAATGACGAAAAATGGGTAACCAAAAAGTATGAAATCCTAAAAGAATCAATTGATAAAACAAAGTGTAATGTTGGAAAAAAGTGGTGGCAACCAAATGGTAATTCAACTATAAGAAAAATTGACACAAATGAGTTAAAGGAATTTGAGTCAACAATTTTGAGTCCATTCTTTAATTTATCCATAGATGATTTAATGGAAATGAGCAAAAAGCCTATAGGTTACTATGAGAAATACGAAATGAATAATTTAGAATCAAAGATAATCTCTCAGCTTAAACTTTCAAAGAATGTAATTTTGCATGGTGCACCAGGTACTGGAAAAACTTACATTGCAACCAAAAGAATTCCTCTTCTTATGGAAGCAGAAACAATTGATTTTGTTCAGTTCCATCCTTCCTATGACTATACCGATTTTGTTGAAGGTTTGCGCCCTGTTTCCAAAGTTGAAGGTGATAACTCAACGGTTTGTTTTGAAAGAAAAAATGGTACTTTCTACTCTTTTTGTGAAAATGCCTTGAAGGCATTTAAAGCAGATGAAAAACAAGACAAGAAAAGAAAATTCATTTTTATTATAGATGAAATCAATCGTGGTGAATTATCAAAAATATTTGGTGAATTATTTTTCTGTATTGATCCAGGCTACAGAGGTGTGGATGGTGCAATTAAAACTCAATATGAGAACCTACATCAAGAAGAAAATGAATTCGATAAGTTTCTCCATGATCTAGATAAACAGCATAGTAATGAAGAAGAAAATTCAGATCCTTCATATAAAAATCATGAGGGTAATGGTTGGTTCTTTGTTCCTGAGAATGTCTATATCATTGGTACAATGAATGATGTTGATAGAAGCGTTGAATCAATGGATATTGCTTTTAGACGTCGTTTTTCTTTTATAGAAATTAAAGCAGAAGACACTCGGTATATGTTAGATGAATGTGACGAAAAGAAGGTAAATTCTGCAGCTTGGAACTCAATTCTAGATTCAGTAAAAGACAAGATGAATGCTTTAAATAAAGCAATTTTAGATATTGCTAATTTGTCTTGCGACTATCAAATTGGTGCTTCCTATTTTATGAAGTTGCAAGATCTACAAGATGATGGATCTGAAGATAATTTTGCTTTGTTATGGAAGTATCATCTTGAAGGTCTTATAAAAGAATACCTTCGTGGTGAGCCTAATGCTGAGGCTGTAATTAAAAAGCTAAAAGATGCATATGATGAGCCTGAATTAATACTAAAGGATCAGAAAATAAAAGCAGAGGAACGTCAAAGTGCTACAGGGGCTGAAGATGAAAAATCCTCAAATGATAGTGAAATTAAGTGAATAATTTGCAATATTTAAATATAGGTGGATCCCATTGAGGTATCCTCCTTAAAGTAACGGCAATACTTAGGTTCATAGTCATATGGTCGAAAAGATTCTCATCAATCTAACTGATAATTCTCAAAAATCATTTAGCGTAAATGAGCAGGAGCAAGACTCTTTAAAGCAAGAACATATTAATAAGTTGGAAGAATTCCAGGATAAGCCACTAAAGCAACTTATTAAAGATAATCCTTCGTTACTGATTTTTCCTACTTCTTTGATTGAGGTTGATTATAAAAGTAATACTGCAGATAAAAATCAAGAATATGATCTGTTCACTAAAGACAAGATTGAGGATGAAGTAATTTATTCTTTATCAGTTTACGACAATGCTAAAACAGTCAAAATTTTTACCACTAATCTAATGGGCTTTATTGGCTTTTCAAACGTAAAATTATCTATCACCTCAAGATTTGCCAAGGATAACTACTTTTTGTATTACATGTTGCAAAAGGTATTTTGTGTAAATCTTTTTGACTTTAATTTTGATAAACAACTTGATGGAACACTAGATTTACTATCTTTTCTATTTCCGTATGCTTTAAAAAGAGCCTTAAAGAAAGGTTTATACAAAGAGTACCGTCGTTTTCAAAGGAATGATAGTAAAGTTAAAGGTCCTATAAGTGTAGCAAGACATCTTAAAGAGAATATGCCTTTTAAAGGTACAGTTGCTTATGATGGTCGAGAAAGAACCTTTGACAATAACATCAATCAATTAGTAAGACACACCATTGAGTACATTAAAAAATCAGCTTTTAGAAGTATCTTATCCTCCGATAAGGATACCCGTTTTTATGTATTACAAGTAGTTGAGGCAACACCTTCCTTTAACCCTCAATCTAAAAGTAAGATCTTGCATCATTGCTTAAAACCATTTAAGTCACCATTCTTTACGGAATATTCTTTTTTAATTAAGTTGTGCAAATCTATCTTGAATCATGAAAAGATTGAATATTCTCAGAAAGATGATGAAATCTATGGACTCTTGTTTGATGGAGCATGGCTTTGGGAAGAATATTTAGCTACCATCCTTACTAATCTTGAAAAGCCTTTTGTTCATCCTGAAAACAAGCTAAAGAATGGTGGTATTCAACTATATAAAGAAGGACAGCGCAGCGCTTATCCTGACTTTTATAGAGGTAATCAAATAGTTGGACCAAACAATCCAACAGTAGCTCAAGGTAAAACTGATCTCAAATCTTCCATAGATGATAATTGGATTGTAGATGCTAAATATAAATCATTAGATACGTATGGTGTTAGCCGTGATGATAAATATCAACTTATAGCTTATATGCATACATTTCCATCGAATAAAGGCACTTTAGTTTACCCATTTAGCCAAGACAATCAAAGTGGTAATCAGAAAGAAAAATCTTATAGTCTATGTGGTTTTGGTGGCAAGTTGAGTACCTATGGAGTGAATATTGTAAATAAGGTTAACTCTTATGAAGTGTTCTGTAGAAGTATGGAAAAAGCAGAAACTGAACTTATAGCTAAATTTAGTACTTAGTATGAAAAATCGTTTTTCCTTACATTGACGATTTTGTTCAAACGATAACAAAACTTTATAAGGTGGTATTCTATACCATCAGTCATGATACAAGAGCCTTGGTTGATTGTCTTCCAAAGGAAATATTAGGCAAGATTGAATATTGTGATAAAGTAGCGATAAAAAACACTAAGTTAGAATACAAATCCAAAAAAGTATATCCACCAAGTGCTTTAAATAAGGAACTGAATGATTACCCAATTCTTGTAAGTAGCCTTATGTATGCAGACGAGATCTACAACGATCTTGTTGAGAGTGGAGTTGATATTACTAGATGTATTTTCAATCAATTAGATCTTTCAAAAGAGACTGTTGAGCGATATAAAAAGTATAAAATGAAATAACGACTCAATATAATTTGAGGTTAGATAAAACAAATCCCCTTGGCATTATCCAAGCTAAGGGTAAATTATTTTAAGAATAAGGATTTACTATGTCACTTGGCTTTAGCGATTTACCGGTTGTAAATAAAGAAGACGATATTTTTGAAGTAAGTAATTACGTTAATGCCTTAAGTGCATTTATAAAAGAATGCACAACTCCAATGACCATTGCAATTCAAGGTACATGGGGTGCTGGTAAAACCTCCTTAATGAATCTAATTCGTGAGGAGTTAGGAAATTCAGTTGATTCTATCTGGTTTAATACTTGGCAGTACTCTCAATTCAATATGGAAGATGAGCTTACTTTAACTTTATTAAGTAGTCTTTCAGAAGCTTTAGAGCCAGAGCAAAGTCAAAGAGCAAATATTGGTAAATCTATTTTAAGTTTAGCTTCAAGAACAGCTTTAAAGATAGGTGTATCTACAGCATCACACTTTTTAGGTGAAGAAGTAGGTGAAGCCCTACAAGATGCAGGCAGTGAAGCTAAATCTATCATTACCAAAAACAAAGAGCAGGATTTATCACCAGTACAAGCAGTAAAGGTCTTGAAAAAGCAATTTCAAGAGGCAGTGCTTAATAAAATTGGAAAAAGCTCAAAAGACAGATTAGTGTTTTTTATCGACGATTTAGACAGATTAAATCCAGGTAAAGCAGTTGAAGTACTAGAAATTCTAAAGCTATTCTTAGATTGTGATAAATGTGTCTTTGTACTAGCCATTGATTACTCTGTAGTATCACAAGGCGTAAGAGTAAAGTATGGCGATAGCATAGATGACTCTAAAGGTCGTTCTTTCTTTGATAAGATCATACAAGTGCCATTTAAGATGCCTACAGCTCAATATAATTTAAAGAATTATGTAGGCAAATTCCTAGAATCTATCGACATTAAAAATCCAAGTGAGCAGATGCTCTCAAATTACTCACAACTAATTGAGTATTCCATAGGCTCTAACCCTCGTGCCATGAAGAGAATCTTTAATGCTTACTTACTGTTATCTAAAGTTACCAAGATTAAAGGTGAGCAGAGTGACTGGGATAAAGAAATGCTATTTGCAGTACTTTGTCTGCAGTTATCTTTTGAAGAGCTCTATTTGTATCTAGCTAAGAACTTAGATGAGTGTAACTCTCAAGAATTCATGGAAAGACTTTATAACATTGATTCTTACCGTGATGCTGAAGATGGAGATGAGGATAATGAAAGCTCCATATTAACCGACGACAATTTAAAACTAATCGGTAAAAAATACGACGATCAAAAGCTTCGTAACCTTTTAAAGTTCATGAATGTCTTTGTTAAAGTTATCGACCAAAATGGTGACGGCGACTTATCTGAGGATGAGCTCAATGGCTTTAAAGGTGTAATTGACGTCAGCTCTATTACAGCTGCTGTTGACAATGTGGAGGTTTCAGCTAAAGCTACTTACTCAGAAGAAGATAATTTACAGAGATCTTTACCTCAAATCCAACAAATCTACCTGCATCTTAAAGAAAAGGTTTTAACTTTAGATAATACCTCATTTGATCCTAAAAAAGTTTACATCGCCATGAAGGTTAAGGGTCATAGTTTCGCTACAGTTTTATTCCGCAAAAAAAAGGTTGCGTTGTTTTTAATTATGCCTTTTGGTGCTTTAAATGATCCAAAAGAGTTGTTTTCTAAAGTCGGCACAGTTCAAGGTAAAGTAGGTTGGAATTATTTATTAGAAATGCGAGATGAAATCGAGCTTGACTATGTTTTTGAGATGCTAAAACAGTCTTATGATCTTGCTAATAATGACATTTAACCTATTATTACAAAATATTATTATTGATAAACAGGTGACCTTCTAGATGTGCATATCTAACAAAATTTATCACTTTCAAATCTATGATCTCTTGTGGTGTCAACCACAAGAGCTTTTAACCTAAGAAAAAGCAGTGCATTATCTTGGCTCCTTTTTTGAAAATTTGTAACAAATTACTAAATCCGATATATACTAGCAAACAAAAAATAATAAACATTAAAAGTGATTATGATGATGAGGTTTGTGTCCTTTTTATCGATTCTAGTAGTTGTTACTCTAGATCTATTTTCTGCTACTGCAAATGCTCAAATTTGGAGCTCTGGTCAAAAATTCTACGAAAATGATCAATCTGAAATCGCAGCTTTCGTAGATATCCCAGACGACATTCAATTACAAGCGGTGTTATGTGCTCATGGCATGCCTGAGAACTACCGTTTTACCTTATTACTACCAAAAGCTGTAAACGGTGAGACCGTTATTAAAGTTACTGTAACTACAGATGAAGGCTCTGTAGATGAGTATGCTGAAGTATCAAGTAACTCCCTTGATATGCAAGTAGATGAAAAGCTCATGCTATTGCTTCCTACCACATCAAAACTTACTTTATCCTTTGATAAAGAGGATGCTAAGTATTTAGGTGTTCCTAAAACTATAGATGTAAGTTTAAAAGGTGCTGACTTAACTTTAAAAAGTGTAGCTTCTCAATGTATCGCTTTGTGTTTAAATGATAACTACAAATGTAATTACCCATTATTGTCATCTCTATTATGGCCTCAAGACAAGTTCACTAAAGTTGGAGTTGAAGATCTTGATGAGCTATGCACTAAAGAGGAGGGTAATGATCTTTACTCCTTTAAATTTACTCAAGCATGCACTTTAGCTTTAGACAGATTCTACAAAAAGGATGGTGTAGGTCCATTATCTTATGTTGAAAAACTTTTTAATGGTAAAAACAGTCCTTTTGAAAAGTATGTAAATAGTTGGAATAATGCTGTAATGCTAAGCCCCTCATCTGCTATTGGCGATAGGGTAATGGCAGATAAAAAAGACTGGTATTTAATGCTTTATTCTCTTGCTGGCAAGCGCAAATTAAAAGAAATACCTAACAGCTTTTATACTGTAAAAAATTTCCAGGACGATCCTACTACTTTAGTTTATGACATTGACTCTCGTTATGAGATGGAGCTTTTAAAGTACTCTTCAGTGTTATACAGAAGAGTAAGAGGCAATATCAATGCTATCAATGCAATTGAGAAGTCTTTAAAGATGTGGCAGGACTTTTACAGAAGTTTCTGTTTAAGTTTGCCTGATATCAATCAAGCTCAAGCTTTGCGCTCTTTAATTTATCGTCAGATGTTAATGAGAGTATGGCATTTATCAGGTAAACCAAAATCCTTAAAGTTAGTTGCTGAAAATGCTTTTAGACAAGGTACTAATGGTAAAACTATAACCGATGAGCATTTAGAGTCTTTATGCTCTTTCTTTGAAGGTGCTAATGGTGAGCAATTCTATTTTGGCTCCTCAGATTGTGTTCAAGGTATTGAGAATTACTTTAAAACCTCACCTTTAAAGACTGATCTTTACCAAAACGTCGTAGATAAATGGGATTTATTTGCTAAAGCTTGGCAACAGTCTATCTTTAGTAACGATAGCTTAGATGATGCAGTAGGTGAAGATAAAAGAGGAAATCTTGGGATAACACTATTGTCCTTATTTAGAATCTATGGCTTTGGTGACTACTTCTTACAAAGAGAGTGTATCTCAAGTCGTGATAATGATATTTGTGGGTTTGAAGCTGCTAAATCCTACCAAACTTATACTAAAGAATTTAACTACCGTTTAGAGTCTATTGCTAATGTAAATGAAGAAGACGGGGCTAAGTTAAATGAGATCAATACCTTGTGGCTTGATTACTATCACGAGCTTGAAAAGTACGTTAATGATTTAGCCCACAAAGGCGAGATCTCTGTATGGAGAGCTGAGTTTGTAAAAGGTGTAGCCTGTGTAATTCAAACTAATGCTTTATTAAATTTCCCATACGACAGAGAGCAATTACCTGATATTAGTTCAACTGATCTCTATCCTAAGGATTTCTCCTTAGATGACAGCTTGCAAGATGAGAAGATGTCTATCGAGCAGTACAAGTACGATGATGACTTTGTACAAGAGGAAACTGAAGATCCCGATTCTCAGATCAGTGACGATATTGTAGTTCCTAACTAGTACATACAATTCTTGTAGCATTAGTCTTCAAGAAAGTGCAATCTTAAAGCTTACTTTTGACTTAATTTTGAGAGTAAGCTTATCTTATTTTCCTTCAAATATGCTATCTTAATACTTGATGTAGGAATGACGTTAATATCCTCCCAGTTTTGTAGTTAAGAAAACAAGAAGTAAAACATAATAGCAATTAAAGGAATTTTTTATGACAGAAAGCTTATTAAAATTACCTAAAGGTAAGCAGTCTTACGAAAATATCGTAAAAAATAATTTCTATTATGTAGATAAGACTAGAGCTTTAAAAACAG
>CACZXZ010000051.1 GCA_902785325.1 uncultured Succinivibrio sp.
CAAGATTTAAGATATTTTAGTATAAATATCGAATTACAAAATATTAGATTTAGTTTTAACAATTACAAAATCAATCTAATACAATGCAATTTATGTATAGCATATAATATTTATTTATCTTTGTAAAGGGCATTTTGTGGCTTTCATCCCCACAGCAAGCTGTGGGGATGAAAGCCAATGTTTTATAAACACTTAAATGATCCTTCATTTATTAAGATCCCACTTACTAAAAATATACATACCTAAACCTAAGGCACTTAAGACATTTAATAGCTTATTGACTTGAATTGTAGGTTTTCCATTTTCTAGATCTGATATAAATCTAATTCCTGTATTAGCAACACCAGCAAGCTGCTCTTGAGTCACCCCTTGAGCTTTTCTTGTTGTTTTAATTAAAAGACCTATATCCTTAGTAGAAACTAATTTATTAAACTCCATAGAAGTTCTATTCCTTATCGGTAATATTTATTTAATTTTAGCATAAATGCTTAAATTATTTTACCTATCGGTAAGATTTATGACAGATATACAGATTATTCCGTTTTTATTACCTATCGGTAAGAGGCTAACTTATTTTACAATTGCAAATTATTCTATTATCTTCCTAAAAGTCACTTTAATAGTGATAGGAACACAAATCCAACAACTGATCAAGAAATCTGTAAGTTGAGCCCTTAATGATGTTTACTTCTTAGTCTGTAAGAACTTACAATACTTCTATAAGAACATACAGAAGGTAAAATTATGAGTGATATTCTTGTACCTATGACAGAAATTCTTCTAACTCCAAGTCAGTACTTAAAAGAAATGAATGATTCTAATATTAAGTCAGCTACTTTTATTCCTCCAAGGATTGGCTCAAACAACTATGGCTATTTTAAAGTGACTTATAAATTACCTGTTTTAAAAAAGGAACATTCAAATGCAAATTTCTTTGAATACGATTAGCCACACAGATTAAAAAGAAATACTTATCAATAATCGATTGAATACCAAATAGTAAGAGAATAGATACTCTGAGACAAAGTTGGAGTATCTATTTTTCAAAGCTTACATTAAAGAACTTATCGAGCTTATAGGTACTACACTCGCCTACTGTTACATTAGGTTCTTTAAGTTTAACTTTATATAAATTCTCAAAGTTTTGGCTGGTGATTGAAGCTAATGAATCCTCACTCATACCTTTAAAATCAGCTATATACTTTAAGGTATAGCGACAGTAAGCAGGCTCATTTTCAATTCCTCTTACAGGTACTGGTGCTAAGTATGGACAATCAGTTTCTAACATTAGTCTATCGTTAGGTACATACTTTAAAACCTCACGAACATTGTCTGAAGCTTTAAAAGTTGCAACACCTGTAAAAGAGATATAAAAACCTAAATCAAGACATTGTCTTGCCATATCTACACTGTCAGTAAAACAGTGGATAACGCCACCTACATCTTTTGCATTCTCTGAGCGGAGTAAAGCTAAAGTATCATCTTTAGCTTCTCTTGCATGAATGATAAGTGGCTTACAAACTTCCTTTGCAATATTGATTTGCTTTGCAAAAGACTCTAATTGCTCTTTTTTATTCTCTGGACTGTAATGATAATCAAGTCCTGTTTCACCTAAAGCAATCACTCTTTTATCTGACAATAAAAGATCTTTAAGTTCTTTTTCAGACCAGTTTGGCTCTTCCTCAAGATTTAAAGGATGAATACCTAAAGCTAAATAAATATTATTAAAGCCTTTGGTTAACTCAAGATTCTTGTAAAACTCTTTAGTAGTACAAGATACAGACAATAGATGGGATACACCTACTGATAAAGCTCTATCTACTACCTCTTTTACCGATTTAAAACCTTGAGATTGATAGGATAAAGAAGCTAAATGGCAATGAGTATCAATAAAATAAGTCATAATATATTTTTCTTACACAAACTTGCTATAGGGCAAGTATCACATTTAGGATTTTTTGCTGTACAAGTATAACGACCATGTAATAGCAGTAAATGATGAGCTTGATGTAAAAACTCGTCTGGCACTAAATCAACTATATGATCTTCTACCTCTTTTACTGTTTTACCTATACAAAAACAAGTTCTATTACATACTCTAAAGATGTGAGTATCAACTGCAATAGTAGGTTGATTAAATGCTACATTTAAAACTACTTTAGCAGTTTTAGAACCAACTCCTGGTAGTTTAATTAAATCGTCATAATTACTTGGAACCACACCACCAAAATTATCACACAACATTTTAGCTAAAGCGATTAAGTTTTTAGCTTTATTCTTATAAAGACCTATGGATTTGATGATACCTTCAAGTTCTTCTACTGGTAAATCTTTTAATTGGTAAGGAGTTTTAGCAACTTTAAATAAGGTAGGTGTAACCTTATTTACGCTCTTATCAGTTGCCTGTGCTGATAAAACTACGGCACATAAAAGCTCAAAAGGATCCTCAAAATTTAACTCACTTTTAGGATCTTTAAAGGTTTGACTTAAAATTGAGAGCAACTTGTATCTTGAAGTTGCTGTCAATTTAGTGAAAGATTTTTTCATAAAAAAACTTTATATGTTTCAATGATGTATAATAATCAGACCTAATTATAATATTTTCGAGAATATCACAACATGGCTCATTTGCTATTTTTATTTTTTGGTGCGGCAATTGTAAACAATTTCGTACTAGTTAGATTTTTAGGCTTGTGCCCATTTTTAGGCGTTTCAAATAAGATTAGTGCAGCTTTAGGTATGGGCCTTGCCACTACCTTTGTACTGTTAATAACTAGCGCTTCTTGCTTTGGTATAAATTACTTTGTGCTAGAAAAGTACAACTTAGACTCCCTAGACTTAATCATGGATATTGTCATCATCGCAATCTCCGTGCAATTAGTTGAAATTGTCATCAGATATCTCTCCATTGATTTATATAATGCCTTAGGTATTTACCTACCTTTAATTACCACTAACTGCGTGGTTTTAGGCTTAGTTCTATTACAAAATTCTTTATCTTATACTTTTGTTGAAGCTATCGTCTTTGCACTAGGAGCTGGTGTTGGTTTTACTTTAGTGTTAGTTTTATTTAGTGCCATTCGTGAAAGACTTGCTATAGCAGATGTACCAGAGCCATTTAAAAATACTGCTATTGCACTTATTACAGCAGGTCTACTCTCCCTATCCTTTATGGGCTTTGCTGGCTTTACAGGGAGTGCCGCATGATTGAAGTAAAATTTATTCTTTATTTATGCCTATCCTTACTTTTAATAGGCTTTGTGTTATCTGTACTTTATAGCTTTACAGATAAAAACTCTAATAGTGCCCAAAAACGTATTGAGAAATTACTACCTGGTATTAACTGTGGTCAATGTGGATATCTAGGTTGCCAAGCATATGCAAGTGCTCTTGCTAATCATGAAGCTCAAGCTAATTTATGTAAGCCAGCTGGTGCTGATGTAGCAAAACAATTGTCAGAGCTTACAGGATCTTCTTTAGAGTCAGGTCAAGATTACGAGGAGCAACTATTTACCCCAAGAACAGTTGCTTATATTCACGATGAGAAATGTACAGGTTGCGGTAAATGTAAGAGAAAGTGCCCTGTAGATGCCATCTCAGGTGTTTTAAAACAAGCTCACGTGGTAGATCCTAAAGAATGTATTGGTTGTGATGAGTGTGTAGCAACTTGCCCTGAAAAGTGTATTGAGATGATAAGACAAGATCATACTTTAGAACACTTTAATTGGAACATTCACTCAGTTCAAATTAAGAGCGGTAATTAGTATGGCAACACCTTTATTACAAAAAATAGCCAACGGCAAGATTTGGAAGTTCTTTGGTGGTATTAAACCTCAAGAGCTTAAAGATACTAGTAACTGTGTGATTGAAACCTTAAAGATCCCATCTTTAATTACCATTCCACTAAGCCGTCATTTAGGTCCTGAAGGAGAAATCCTTGTAAACGTTGGAGATCACGTAAAGCGTGGTCAACCACTTACTGTAGCCTCAGGTCGTTATGTACCAGTTCATGCAAGTACCTCAGGTACTATTAGTGCTATCTCAAAGGAAGTATTACCTCATCCTAGTGGATACACAGATTTGTGCATTTCTATAAAGCCTGACGGTCTTGATGAGTGTGAACCTTATAATCCAATTTCAAATTGGGAGAGTGTTGATAACAACACTCTTTTAGAGCGTATTCGCTCTTACGGTATTGAAGGTTTAGGTGGCGCTGTTTTCCAAACTGAAGCAAAGTTACGTTCCGCTTTAGATGATGCTAAAGATGGCTGTAAAGTGTTAATCATTAACGGCTGTGAATGTGAACCTGCTATTACCTGCGACGATAGAATTATGCAGGAGCAAGCTACTGATATTGCTAAAGGTATAGCCATCTTAAATAAAATTCTAAAGCCTACTGTCACCGTAGTTGCCATTGAAGACAATAAGCACAAAGCTATTCAAGCGATGGAAGTTGCTTGTAAAGGTGTTGCAACCGTTCGGGTAATTCCTACAATTTATCCATCAGGTGCTGCTAGAAACCTAATTAAGATCATAACTGGCATTGAAGTACCATATAACGTACACACCTCAGAGTGCGGCATTGTAGTAGATAATGTAGGTACTGTGCTTGCTGTAAAAGAAGCTATTATTGATGGTAAGCCATTAACTGAGCGTGTTATTACTGTAACAGGTGACAACTTTAAACATCAAGGTAATGTACGTGTAAGATTAGGTACTTCTGTACGTTTTATCCTAAGTAATTTTGGATTGAATCCCGAGTACCACCAAAGAGTTATCTTAGGTGGACCAATGATGGGCTTTACCTTGCCTACTATTGATGTGCCAATTACAAAGGCAGCTAGCTGTGTATTAGCTCCAAGTAGCAAGCAAATTCCAAAATTAAAACAACAAACCAACTGCATTCGCTGTGGTCGTTGTGCTCGTGTATGCCCAAGTAGACTAGTACCATATCAAATGTACAGTCAATCTAAAGCCTCAAACCATGCTGCAGCTCAAAAGTGTGGTATTAAAGATTGTACCTTATGTGGTGCTTGTGCTTATGTATGCCCTTCTTTTATTCCACTTACAGCTCAATTTAGATATGAAAAGGCTGTTGAAAAGCATATCTATGAAGCTGAAAAACGCAATGCTAGAGCCAAAGAGCGTATAGCTGCAAAGCAACAGCGTTTACACGAAGAAGAGCTTGCTCGTCAAAAGAAGAAGGAAGAAGCTTTAGCAAGAATTAAAGCACAAAAAGAAGCTGAAGCTAAGATGACACCTGAGGAGCTACAAGCCTCTCGTCAAAAGGCGCTTGAAGAAGCTAAAGCCAAAGCTAAGGCTCGTAAAGAAGCTTTATTAAAGGGCGCTACTACCCCACTTTCAGGTGAGGTAAACGACGAGAGTCAAACTGTTGAGCGCATTAAGAATCAAGAGCGTAAAGCCATTGAGATCTCAAAACATGAAGGTCACATGGACAATCCACTTGCTAAAGCAAGACTTGAGCAAGAGGCTCTTGCTAAGAAACTACAGCAAGAAAAAGAAGCTCATAAAAACGATTTACCATTTAATTTAAGACGACAAGCTGCAGTACGTACTGATACTTTGAATATCAAGTACTATGAGGAAGTTATTGATAACAATACTACTCATGCTTTAGTTGGTTTAGAGCCTAATGATGCTTTACAAAACCCAGAGCGTAAAAAGCCTGTAGCTCAAGTTTTAATGAGTGCTCAATTTGATAAAAAGGTTGAGAACAACAAGCTTCCTGAAGTATTAAAAAAGAAAACATTAAGATCTAAGAAATAAATATATGAATATCAGTGAATCAAAAGGCGTTGTAAGACAAATATTAGGTTTAGAGACAGCGCCACACCTTAAAGCTAGCATGACAACTCAAAAGATCATGCTGATAGTGCTATTAAGTTTAATTCCAGCCTTTATAGTAGCCATTTTCTACTTTGGTTTTGGCGTATTCTGGCAGTTTGTAAACTGTACTGTTACAGCTTTAATCTGTGAGTGTTTTGTGTGTCTATTACGCAGACGTAATCTTTTACACTACCTATCTGACTTGTCCTATCTTGTGACAGCGATGATTTTAGCTTTAACTTTGCCACCGCTATTACCTGTGTACTACAGTGTGATTGCCACTGTATTTGCTATTATCGTAGTAAAAGCTGTGTTTGGAGGTCTTGGTCATAACATCTTTAACCCAGCGATGGCAGCCTTTATCTTTTTAGTTATTTCCTGTCCTAAAATCATGGGCACTACCTGGGTAGTACCAGCACCTTTTGCTTATGGACAGGCAAGTTTATCAGCAACTGTTGATGTTATCTACAAAGGTGAAGATCCTGAAAACCTAAAGCATTTAGTGGAGGCTTTAAACCTTTCAGATAACTCTAACGACAAAGAGGAGTTACAACAAGGTCAAGGCATTTTAGAAAAGCTTGATGCCATTACAGGTGCAACCTTCTTAGAAAAGGTTAAGACCTCTCGTAAAGCAAAAACTTTAAATGAGCTTACAGAAGCTGACTTTTCCACAAGTCAAAATCAAGCTTATATAGCTCTTGCTATTGCTTATCTTGTAGGTGGTTTAATCTTAATTGGTTGCAGAATCATCCTCTTTAGAATGGTATTTACTTTCTTTACAAGTTTTGCCGTTTTAGCCATAGTTTTACATCACTTTTATCCAAGTGTGTTCTATACCTTTACAGAGAACTTACTCTATGGTGGTGTTATTCTTTGTGGTTTTTATATCATCACCGATCCTGTTACTAACGCAGGTACAGCTAAAGGAAGAATTTACTTCTCTATTCTAGCTGCCTTTTTAATCGTGATTTTACGTGCCTTTGGCTCTTACTCTGATACAGTAGCTTTTGCCGTAATGCTATCAAATGCTTGTGCGCCACTAATTGACGTGTTAACTCACCGTCGCTCCTTTGGTATTGGCTACAAGAAAGGAGATCTATAAGATGCATGACGATATGAAAAAAGTATTAGGTGTAGATGAGAACAAAGATCAAAAGTCTACTTTCAAGCCTTTAAGAGCTTTTATTGCAGGTTTATCCTTAAGTATTGTAGCTGGTGCTTGTTGTGCTTTAGTCATGTTTGTAGATAGCAGCACCAAAGATGTTATTGCCCAAAACGAAAGTCACTCTATTAAGGCTAGAATAAATGATTTACTACCACCTGAGGCTAAAGTAAAAGGACACGTTATTACCTGCTATAACGTAAGAAAAGATCCTCACATTGGTCATAACCAAAAGCTTTTTGTCTCAAGCAAAGACCATGAGATTTTAGGCTATGTACTCACCTATCAAACCTCTCAAGGTTACTCTAATCCTTTGGTAATGATAGCAGGCTTTACTAGCGATAAAAGCGTATATAAAGCTGACATTCACTACTCTTTAGAAACCCCAGGCTTAGGTGATAAGGTAGATAGAGATCATGGCAACTTCTTAGATCAATTCAATGGTGAGAATTTACATTCTCATGCTTGGGAAGTTAAAAAATATGGTGGTGATTTTGATTATATTACAGGTGCTACTATCACTAGCCGTGCGACAGTTATTGCCACCTATAATGCGCTAGACGCTTTAAATTCCATCGATATTTATACTTTAAGTAAATGTAAGGTTCACTGATGAATAACAATATTGAGACTGTTGAAGGAAAATTGTCTGACAAAGCTCCTAAAAACAGTATTGTAAAAGTTCTATTTCAAGGTATTTGGAAGAATAATCCAGGTCTATGCCAGCTTTTAGGTCTATGTCCACTACTTGCCGTTACCTCCACCGCAGTAAGTGCTCTAGGTTTAGCTGTAGCTACCTTAGTAGTGTTATGTATGTCCTCTATTGTAATTTCTCTTTTACGTAAAATAATTTACAAAGAGGTTAGAATTCCAATCTATGTATTGTTTATTGCTTCTTTAGTTACTATTGTAAGATCTTATGTTGAAGCTTATTTACCAGATTTATACAGTGAGTTAGGTATTTATCTAGCTTTGATTGTATCTAACTGTATCATTATGGGTAGAGCTGAAGCTTTTGCTAAAAACAACAATCCCATTTACTCTTTTTTTGATGCCCTAGGTAATGGTTTAGGTTTTGCTATTGTATTATTTGTAGTAGGCTCCATTCGTGAGATCTTAGGACAAGGTACTTTTATGCTAGGAGCAGCATCCTTACTAGGTAGCTTTGGTCAAGGCCTTGAGTGCACCCTAATTGATAGTGACTACACTATCATGGTAGCAATCTTGCCACCTGGTGGTTTCTTTGTATTAGCTTTTTTAATTGCCTATAAGAATTTTGCAGCCAACTACAAGCGCAACCGCTTAGAGAACAGCTTCAAAATCAATTCTAAAATCTTATAGTCATCCTAAGTCCTTGTAAGCTCTTACAAGGACTTTAAAAATCTCCTCATTTTTACCTTCAAAAATTTTCATTTGCCACCTTTTTCATTGCCATTTTGTCACAAGTGGCAAGAATTTTCCTCTTGCCTTCCATGGCAAATTGCCTTTTTAAAACATTTATTTCCATTATAAATCAATATATTAACTATCATTTTAAAAATTGGCACAACCTTTGCAACAAGATAAATACAAGGGGCAAAACCCCAAAATAAAAAATGCTCAAGAGAGAAAATAAATTAACTATCAAATTGGAGAAACATTATGTTTAATACATCAATTTCTGGCTTAAATGGCGCTCAAAAATACTTAGACACCACCTCTAACAACATTGCCAATGCTAACTCTTACGGTTTTAAGAGATCACGTGCTGAATTTGCTGATTTGTACTGCAACAGCGTTTTTGCTAGCACCAAGACTGCAACTGGTATGGGTGTTACTACCACTACTGTAGCTCAGCAGTTTAAACAAGGTTCCCTATCTGGAGACACTGGCAACAATCTTGATATGGCAATCTCAGGTAATGGCTTCTTTGTATTGTCAGACACTCAAAACGACTCTCAAATCAATGCTGAGGGTAATCGTACCTATACTCGTAACGGTGCTTTTGAGATCAACCCTGATGGCTACTTAGTAACTGCAATGGGTGACTATGTACAAGGATATGATATTGATGATGAAGGTAATGTTACCAATTTAGATATCGCCTCAACTCATGCTATTAAAATTCCTTCAACCACAGGTGCTCCAAAGAGAACCTCTCGTGTTGAGATGAGTGTAAACCTACCAGCTAACGCAGAAGCTCTAGGTCCTAACTCAATGGCTAAGTTTGACCACAATGATTCCTCAACTTACACTAATGCAACTTCACAGACTATTCATGACTCTTTAGGTGGTACACATACTCTTACTTACTACTACTTAAAAGACAATGTAGATGCTGGTACTGGTGAAACAACTTGGAACGTTGTAACTTATGTTGACGGTAATCCTGTAGATCTTGCAGACGTTGGTACTGATGCTAAAGATAAGGCTGTACGATTTAATGTTACTGATGCAGGTTCTTCAGATGTAGGTAAAACCTACTATGGTATGCAATTAAAGTTTGGTACTGATGGTAAGTTAAAAGATGACGGCATGGTTCCATCAGCTATCTTCTTATCAAATGCTAACTCTAACCACACTCGTCCAGGTAGCACTCAAACCTTAGTTGCTGCAATGGGTGGTGCTGTAGCAGATGATCAAGACATTAACATCAAACTTGATTTCACCCAATATGGTAGCTCAAAGTTCAGCGTATCAAATGTTACTAACGATGGTTACTCAACTGGTGTTTTAGATAACGTTTCAGTAAATGACGACGGTATCATCCTAGCTGCTTACTCTAACGGTACTACTAAGGCTATCACAAAGCTTGCAATGGCTAACTTCCAAAACCCACAAGGTTTAATCAAGATTGGTGATACCCAATGGATGGAATCTATTAACTCAGGTGATGTACAACCTTGTGAAGCAAATACTGGTATGGCAGGTGCCATCAAAGGTGCAAACCTTGAGTTATCAAATGTAGAGCTTGCAACAGAATTAGTTGACTTAATCATTGCTCAACGTACCTATCAAGCTAACTCACAAGCTTTACAGACTCAGAATACAGCAATGGATTCAATTATGAATATCCGCTAAGTTTAAATAGTTTCTCTTTTAGATAGTTGTTACCTCACCAAGATTATTGGTGAGGCTTTTTTATCTTTAAAGCCTAGATTTTCAAATACCAAAGTAATCTTTTAAATCACGTTAAACTTCTAAACTTGCCTTCAAACTTGCTTTAAAGCTACAACTTAACCTCAGACATCAAGCAAAGTTGCTTTTCTTTTTGTGAATATACAAGTGCAAAGGCTCTTACTTTTGTATCGGCAATAGCTGCATATCGCTGAGTTAAAATTTGCTCCTGAGCCTTATCTAGTAAATCCTTTGCACTAGCAGTTGCATTTTCTGAAAGATACGTAAACTCAAATATAAACACTTGATGAGAGTCTAGATAGACCTTTAAATCAGATCTTCCAATACAATTTTGAGACTCTGCCTCACAGATTAAATCACGACCTTTTAAATATAAAAAGATTGAACTTGCAACGGCAGCTTCATCATTCGAGGAGAATTGATTGTAAGGAATTAGATTTAGAATTTGATTAAAAAAGTTCTTTAAAGTGTCAACTGAACAATTAAAGTCTAAACACACACTTGCTTCATTATAGATTACAGCTTCACCGTTTTGAGATCGTAGTAAGGAATTATTATCATCATTAAATAGGTAAGAGCTCTGCAATGTGTTAAAAGCTCTTTTCAACTCAAGATTTGGAAATTTTAAATACACTTGATTAGTAAAAGATCTTGCAATGGTCAAATAGCCTGTCTGGAACAATAATACAGGACTTATCATTGAATCTAAGCTTTGAGGACTTAAAAATTTAGTTTTATCAACAATAAACAAGTTCTGATTGCTAAAAGGATTGATGATCTTGTGATCTACTAGCTGTTTAGCGTTGTTGATAAGAATTGTAGGTATACCTCCAAGATCAAACCAATAGTCGCTAAACATATTCTCGCGATTTGGATTTTTGAAGAATCCTAAAATTGAAATAGTTGAGAATACATGAGTTTTGCCTAAGTTATCAAAGCAATAGCCGTCATACCAAGTTGCCAAAAGATCTAACAAATTCTCAACATCTAAATCACTAATATTCTCTTGAGCTTTGTCATAGTAAATAGCAGCTTGACACACTAGGTTGTCATAAAAGTATTGCTTAATCTCTTCTCTTGTAAAGCCTGCTATCGTACCAAACTCAGGATATTGAGATATATCCGTAATAGTATTACCTAGAGTAAGCAAAGCTGCATCTTTATAGCGTATAATTCCAGTAATAAAGATAAATCTAAAGTAAGAGTTGTAAGTCTTTACCAACGCATAAAAGGATTTGAGGATAGTGGTAATTAAGCTAACATACTTTTCTTGCTCTTCTTTTGGCAAAATATCTGGAAAATGAGTAATTGGAAAATCATACTCATCAATTAAAAGTACAACTTTATTTTTACCGCAAGATAAGATCAGATCTTTAAATCTATTTATTACCTAAATCCCCTAATTTAATGTAGAGTATCACTCAAATTCTATCTAGGTGATTTTCTCTTCTCCCTTATTTAATCTACTTTTCATGAATTTTGTTA
>CACZXZ010000052.1 GCA_902785325.1 uncultured Succinivibrio sp.
GAAATCCGATGCTTAAGTTATCCATAGTGTAAATCCGAAAATTGATGGTATATAATGTAAGATTATATTACACTATTTTTAGATAAAATGCAATACATTCTGGGTATAAAAATTTAAAAATTCTTAGAAAGATCAGATTATTAGGGAGTGATGGGTGGTAGAATCAAAAATGTTATTAACGTGTAAGATCGGATTTTGAGATCTTAGGGATTAATAGGCCTTAAATATAAATTGAGTTTCTTACTATTAAATGTAAGTCTTATGGATTTTTTATCATCCTACCTTCTTAATTGGATGATAAACAAAAAAATTCATTTACAACGATGAGCTTAATTCCTATAATATTTTGCAACAGTTCCTGGCACGTTTCGTTCACAGGATGAACGCGACTGAAGTGCCAGGGCATCCTTTTCTTAATCTAGACTTTTGATTTTTATCTGAGTTAAGATCACCGCTCCAAACATTAAAGTTGCACCGATAATCTCTTGTCTTGACATAGCCTCCGATAAGAAGGTTACACCAAAGATTGCACCCATAACTGATTCTAAGGACATGATGAGGGATGCAATTGTAGGGGAAATTCCTCTTTGAGCTACAATTTGCAAGGTATAAGCAATACCATTAGATAAAGCACCAGCATAGAGTAGTGGTAATAGTGCTTTATATACATCCTCAATTGCAGGAGCTCCTGTACTAAGCATTAGAATAAAGCCAAAGCAGGATGCGCAAAAGAATTGACCACATGAAAGCATTACGCCATCTACATAGTTAATGAAATATGCAATGACTAGGATATGAAAAGCAAAACCTAGCGCACAAATTAGTACTAATAAATCACCAACTTCAAAAGTTAACGAGCCTTTGACCGTAAATAAATATAAACCGATAAAAGAAAGTACTACACAAAGGACAATCTTCTTGGTGATTTTATGACCTAAAAATATTCCAATTAAAGGTACAAAAATCATGTATAAAGAGGTGATGAAACTTGCTTTATTAACATCAGTGTAAACCAAACCAAATTGTTGGAAGGACTCTGATATAAAAAGGCAAAAGCCACAGGCAAGGGATCCTATAATTAGTTTTCTTTTTGAGCTGCAACGAAGAGTAGTACCTTTTTTATGTGCTACTTTTGAAAGGAACATAATCAGCGGAATTAAGCACAAACCACCGATTAGTGTTCTGTAAAAGGTAAATGCAAAAGGTGATATATATGACAGACCTAATTTCTGAGCTACAAAACCTGAGCCCCAAATGGTTGCCACTAAAAATAGTAAAAGATATTGCCTAAGTTCGAACATAGCTAAACTAACGATTAGATTACAAAATTATAAGAAAATGAAATTATATAACTATTTTGAGAGATAGGGCTGTTTTACTCTAAATATAGATCATGTATAATTGATAAGTTTTTTAATATGTAAGATAAAATTCTTTTTAATATTTATAATAAATGGACGTAACGAACAAAAACAGCTTAACAGCTGATCCTACCGCTGCAAGATATGGAGCTAATCGTATAGATAAAGCTCCTAAGTTCGTGCGTTCAAAAGATAGATGCCACATCATAACTAGAACTCCAATTTACGATATCAATTGTAACTTGCTTGCATATAATTTTAGATTTACAGCAGGTGAGGAGAGTTTTAGACCAGATCAGTTGTTAAAAAAGCACGTAAAGCATGTGCTTATAGGTTTCTTTATTCGTCGTCCGATTGACGATTTTACTCAGCAATCAGTTCAAGTGATGACTGAGTTGCCTTTAACAAATGAGATTTCAAAGTTCTCAAAACCACTACCAGCAAATCGTTTTATCCTACATTTACAGGATAGACAGGATTCGTCAGCATCCTTCCAACATCAGGTAAATATGTTAAGAAGAGAAGCTATGACTATTGCTTGTGACGTATACACTATTGTGTACACTAACTGGTTCACAGAGCTTCGTTCTATCTCTTATGCTGTAATCGATATGACCTTAGATATCGAGGAGCAATTCATCTTAGCTAAGAACATTGTTAAGAAAGCTCCTTGGATTAAGATCATTTGCGACCGCTGTGATACTTTAAATAAGGTTTCCATTGCTTTTGAAGCTGGTGCAAATTATGTTTGTGCACCAACCTTTACTAAAGATACTTTAAAAGCAAAGTTTAATGCTTACCACTACAAATATAACAAGCAAATTTATAACTATATTCCTGTAGTGTTATCAGAGATCTTAGAGAACAGACCAAATTATCAGTTATTCTTTGAGTTACTGTCCTTTAAGCCATCTATTAAGACCAATATTCCTTTCTATTTGAGTTTTATTCAAAAGGATATTGATCCTGATTATATCTTCACAGACATTGAGCAGTGCGTGTACGACATAAGTACAGATGCTTTACATAAGCTTATTTGCTTAATCTGTTTAGATTTATTAGAAGAGTTTTACCACAACGACAACGAGATCAATAAATTCCTAGCTTACGAGCCTGTAAAGCAGATCTTAATCAGAGCTAAATTTATTGAGGAGTTGCTTGCTAATCGTCATGCAGATATTGATATTTCCTGGGCGTTTACTTTAGGTTTGTGCTCTAATATCAATTTGTTATATCCATACTCAATACCTGAGACTATTATCGTATTAAATGATATTAGTGCAAAGATTGCTAACCTCTGTAGAGATGAGAAGCTCTTTGGTTATGCATTACGCATTTCTCAGTGTTTAGAATCCCTAGACTTAGGCTTTGTTGATAAGATTATTGAAAGTGAAGTCTTTTCTCGTCATGAGATCTTATTTGCCTATGAGAATTCCTTGATGTGGCTATCCTCATTTATTGAGTACACCACAACCAAGCGTTACTAATCTTTAAGCTCTAAAAGAAATAGCTAAATAGCTAATTGCTTAGCTATTCTCGTTTTTGTTCACCTTACGGTTCTGTAAGAATACACTAAAAGCAACTAAAACAACGCCAACATAGAAGGATAAGTTAACTTCTTTTGCCTCACCAAAGAATAACATGGCGATGATAATGGCATATACAGGCTCTAAATTAAAGGTTAAGTTAATGGTAAAGGCAGAGAGCTTTGAGGAGAGCTTAATTACCAACAGATATAAATAAACGGTAAAAACAGAGCCTAAAGCAAATAAGTAGAAGATATTGTGAGAGTTAAAGTAAAACTCATCTGCAGCTCCTGTCATCCTACAAATAGGGTAGCAGAAGGCACTAACTAAAAGTCCACCAAACATCTCGTAATTGATGCAAGTGTAAGGATCAAGTGTAGGAGTAAACTTTTTATTATAGATTGAATAAAGACTTGAGAACATGGCTGAGATAAAGCCTATGATAATACCGAGTCTAAACTTAGTATCAAAGTTAAAGATCAGTAATAAACCTGCAATGATGATTAAGCCGTAGATTAAGTTTGTTGGTTTAAAACGAGTCTTTAAGATAATAGGTTCAAAAGCTGTAGTAAAAAAGCAGGTGGCTGCAATGGTGATAGTACCTATGGAAATATTTGACAGCTTAATTGATAGATAGAAAAAGATAAAATGTAAGCACAAAAGTCCGCCTACAAACATCGTTTTAAGCTTGCTTTTTAAATCAAAGTAAACCAATCTTTTAGTAAAGTAAACATAAGCTACAACTGCAACCGCTGCAACTGTAAAACGCAATAGTACTAAGGTGAAGGCATCATAGCTTATGAGTCTTCCAAAAACTCCTGTAAAACCAGCTAAAAAGACCGCAAAATGTAATTGTATTAGGTACTTTATCATTATTAAGCTTGTGCGTTTAAAACCTTTAATCTTGCGCTACCACCTTTTTTAGCTAGGTTCTTATAAAGAAGATCTACTACAGGTGATAACTCTTTATCTAAGTTGTAAGGATAATTTAAAACTAACATACCTGAGCCACACATACCGAAAACATCTTCTTGAGGTTCAACGCAAAGCTCAACTTGAAGTAACGGTACATTCAATCTGCGCAAATCATTAGTTAGATTCTTTGAGTGGTCACGCATCTTACCTAAAACAGGATACCAAACCGCAATAGTAGCTGTATTCCACTTATGTAAAGCGGTTTTAACAGCCTTTACTAATTGGATATACTCGTTTTTCTCCTCATAAGCAGGATCGATAAACACTAAACCTCTTCTGATAGGTGGTGGTAAAAGGGCATTGATAGCCTCAAGGCCGTCACGACATTGAATATTTAAGCGGTGATCTCTTTTAAAATTGTTTCTTAAATTCTCAAACTCATTAGGGTGGAGATCAATTAAAGTAATTTTATCCTGTTCACGGGATAAATAAGTTTCAAACATAGGGGAGCCAGGATAGCTGTTAGGTAGATTACTTCTTGCGTAATCTAAAACCTCAAAAAATTCTGGTACTAACTCTTTTAATTCCTGGTTGTTTTCAATTTTTGAAACACCAGATCTAAATTCCTGATTTTTTTGAGCCATAAAACCATCAAGTTTGTATAAACCTGAGCCTGAGTGGGTATCGATAATGGTATAAGGCTTTTCTTTTTGATTAAGAGCTCGAATTAGTAGGCATAAGGTTATATGCTTAATGACATCTCCATGGTTGCCGCAATGGAACCCATGTTTGTAGCTTAACACTTTGATACTCCTATAAATATTTGCTATTTAAGATAATTATTATATCTAAATTTTATGTAACAAAATTAACTATTTTTTCTTACCTTGTATTCTACTATGTTATTAAAATTCTTACTAATTTTTTATGCTGAATAAGCGTAAATTAAGTTAAAAGTAAGTTTTCTCTGTTAGCTTTTATCAAAACTATAATTTAAAAAACTACAGGATTTTCACTTTAAACGAAACTTTAAAAAATTCCTTCCTAAATTAAAACAATGTTACCGTTTGATATCTAATGAAAATTCTTTAGAAGTGGCATTTTTTTGACTTTGATATAGTCTTGTCTTGATTTTTCAGCCGTGAATTAAGCTTAAAAATGCGATATAATTGAGCTTAAGGTAGAAAGGAGGACTTTATGCATAAAAGAGCTTTCTTACTGATGTTGCTTGGTTTTATTGGACTTTTGTTTATTACAACCTTCAGCGTTTTAAATTTAATAAAGCACAACTCATCCTTTTCTTTATAAAGCACAACTTATCCTTTTCCTATTCTAATGTTGACAAGACTCAAATTGAACAAGCTGGCCTTTGGAATAATAAGTCCAAAGCATCAGAGGTGACCTTGATTGCTGCACTAGATGATAATTACATGCTTGATCCGCTTGATCTTCGTAATCCAAACAACATTATCAATGGAACCATGAGTCATAGCAATGATATGACCGATACACTAAATTTAAATAATCCTAACAATATAATCAACGGTACTAACAGTCCTATCTACAACAATAGTATTAACAATTTTAATAATCCTCTAAATACTGGAATTAACGGAATCAACGGATTTTAACCTTGAGTATGTCGTAGTCACTTAGCAAAATATGACTACGATATCACCTATCATTGATAGTCTCAATTTTTCTCATTTCTAATCCAACGTAATAGTACTACTTAGTTAAATCTTAAATTGAATTTATAGTGGTATTCAATGGTAAAAGCAGCTTGCTTTCTAAAGAAATCACTATTAGAAAATTGATTTTTATCTAAATTTTGATGAAACAAAATAAACTAAATTGTCTTATGTAGTATTCTATTACTTAAATTCTTACTAATTTTTGTGTAGTGAAAGGAGGAAGATGATGAAACAGATGATGCTTACTTTAATGTTGCTATTATTTGTTGGCGGTGCAAATGCCAATTCCTTCGTATTAGACGATTTTGCAATTAACGATGATGACAGTGTTAATGCACAAACAGATAAAGGTAATAACTACACTATACGGGGTTATGATACCAATCAAGACAGTGATACTAACACCATTAGCGTTCCACACGATAGACAAAAGGGGATTGCTAATGAGGAGCTGTTTTACCGTAACAATTCAGGTGTAAAACTTGAAGGAGTTAACAAAGACGATTTAGAAGATCTATATTACGGCAAAGAATTATTGAGACATTATTAGTCTTTTTAATTTTGGCGTAGCACACCTAAAAAATCCTTGAAAAAAGCCTTATTTTGCCTTGCGAACACCCTTTTTTTTTTTATAATTTAAGAATTTAGCTCCACAAAATTCGATTACATATTATAAGAGCGAATTTTAAATAAATAAAAATTAAAATGCTAAGTTTCAGAGGATAAAATGGGCGCTAATCAAGAAGATGTTGAGATTGATCTAATCAATCTATTCTTGCATGTCATACGTAAATGGAAAGTAATTGTAGCAATAGGTCTTATCCTAGCTATTTCTACCTTCTCCTTCAAATATTATAAAGAAGTTTCATCCTTCAAAGATGCAGGAGTTCAAAAAGTAGCAGAGCTTGAAGAAAAGATTGCTTCTTTAAACTCTTCACAAAAAAGTCATGAAGACTATCTTGAAAACTCAATTCTCGTAAAAAGCCCATTCAAGCTATATGAAAGTAAATACAGATTGTCTGTAAAAGAAAATGCTGCGCAAGATAATTCTAAGATACAGCAGGTTAATCTTCCAATCTCAGAGTTTTGCAAGAACATCCTTTTTAATGCTGAAAATCAACTGTTATTTAGAAAAGACTTAAAAGTAGAAACTGAAAACAATCAGGTTTTTGAAGACTTATTTGAATTTGACAATGAGTCTGACAGTTACGTTGATGTAACAGTATATGCTGATACAAAAGAGAATTTAGCAAAGCTTGAAGATCATATCGATTTATTACGTAGTGAACTTTCAAATAAGCTAGGTGATAAGTTTGACATAACTCTTCTTAAGATATCATCAAAATATGGTGATAATGATCTTGGTAATACCAAAAAGTTTAGAGAGTTAGGTTTAGTAAATCGTATTAAAGCTGATCTAAAAACCTATGAGAAAGAGCTTGAAGACAATCAACCTCAAGACTTTGTAAAAATCTCTACAAAGTTTGGCTTATTTGGTCTTATTGGTGGTTTATTCCTAGGCTTTACCATTTATAGCTTTATCTATGTATTTGAAGGAAGACTTCGAGATAAGAACTACTTACAAAATGCCTTTGCTTTAAGAACCATTGCATGTTTAAAGACTGCATTCTACAAACAAACCGATAAAAAAGAGCTTGAAAAACTCATTGGCTCTTTGAAGATCTTATGTAAAGAGCAAAAGAAGGTGGTTGCGGTATCTACTTTAACAAAAGAGCAATTAACTGAGTCTTTAACAGCTATAAATCAGGTAATGCAGGAGCTTTCGGTGGATTTTGAGCTTGTTGATCCATGCAAAGTACAAGCTGTAAACGATGCTGACAAAGTATTTATTCTCGAAAAGATAGATGAGAGTAAGCTTGAAGCTGTAGTGGATGAAGTAAACTTAATCAAAACCTTTAGTCAAAATCTATTAGGCGTGATCTACGCTTAACCTTCATTCTTGCGTGGTAGGGAAAAAGCTGCCACGCAAAGTCAAAAATAAATTCAAAAATTCTGCTTGCAAATTACAAAATTTTCTTAACTTATTCTTTTATAAAGAAAAAGGGTGTGTTTCTATAACAAAATAATGTTATATTTTTCATATTTTAATGTTATAAAAGTAATATTTTTTTATTAAAAAAGTAACACAATTTTGTTATAGGCCAAGGGGAGGATCTTGAGAGATCAAAGTTCGATTTGTATATTGAGCAAGTTACATATATTCATATACAAGGAGAATTTATTATGAGTATCTATCAAGGTATTTCTTACAATGATGAAATTAGAAAAAATTGTGTAGCTGATGCGCCTGATTTTGTGGGCATGAAGAGTTTTGAACATCTTGATCCTTCAGTGGATTGCAAAGCTTTTAATGAGAAGCTAAAGCGACACTATGACATTTACTTAAAAGTAAGGGAAGAATATGAAGATAAAAGACATCGCTTTTATACAGGTGAGAAAGCTGAAGAAGTCGATTTATCTTCTCTTGGTGAAGACTTTTATGCACAGATGCAGTCTTTTGATAAAGACTCAAGGTTTAAAAGACCTGAGGCACTTATTGCTAAGTTAAAACAAGCAATTGAGAATAAGCTTAAAGAGCCTAATCTTGATGAAAAGTATGTTGAAAAAGCAACTAGATATTTAGAAAACATTGACCGTGAAGTCTTTAGATACGAAACCTGGAATCAAACAATGTTTGTTTACAGAGAGCATTTTTCCTATTGTGATGGAGTAAAAGGCTATCTGTCAGTTGCTGACTTTAATGATCTATTTGTCGTATACGTTGATGCTCTAAAAGAATTGATTTGTAGTGGCAATACCTGCTTTTATGCAAAAGTTACAGGATACAAAAGAGCAGATCAAATGTGTTTTTGGACAGATGAAAATGGCTTTGAAATTCTAAAGAAGATAGCTGCCAAATACGATTCAAAACTTATAACTCCATTAGCTTTTGTTCCTTATCTTGGAAAACTTGGTTTGAGTAAGGAATTGCTTTACAGCTATAACTATTCTGTTGCAAAGATGCTTGTTAATTATTTTGAGTATCACGTTAAAAGCATTGACTCAATCTGCGTTGAAGATCTATTAAAATCCTACGTTCATGATTACAGCTGCGTTAACCAAAACTTAATAGAGGATAAAAATAAAAAAGATTTTATCTACACCATTCAAGAAGAAGGCTACGGCGATTGGTTATGTGTGATTGATTCATTTAACTGTATGTTGGGTGGAAACTTTTCACCAAAGGAGACTATGCTAGTTAATTTTGAAGGAACTCGTCTTTGGTTAAAAGAGCCTTATAGATCTTATTGTTCTTACTTACAAGATGCATTAAATACTACAAGAATTCAGTAACGTTATGTTGTAGTTTCTAGTAATAGGCTAGGAGCTTAGTGCTCCTAGTTTAGAAAAGAGTCTTTAAGAATAGATTGTGTTAACTACAGAAAATTAGTATCTAAATTACTACTCATTTGGAAAGGTGTACGCATAGTGTAACAAGAACTTTTATTTTTAATGTTGTTAAAATGAATTGTATAAATTACATATGTGCTATAAGATACGAATATAGAAAAATTTTCTATTAAATGGGTTTTTAAATATGTTGCTATCTTTTTCTGTTGAAAATTTTCTTTCCATTGCTGATGAGCAAAAGCTATCTTTAGTAAGTGATTTTGGAAAGGAACTTCCTTCAAATGCGTTTGAATATAATGATAAGTTAAAACTTCTTAAGTCATGCGTGTTATATGGTGCTAATGCTAGTGGAAAATCAAATTTCTTGAAAGCTCTTCTAGTTATGACAACTATTATTACTTCTAGTAATTCTATTGATTATCCTCTACCTGTAAAACCATTTTTATTTGAAAAAGAAAAAAGACATGAGCCTTCACTTTTTGAAATCAATGTTGTGATTGATGGTGATAGATATCAATATGGATTCTCTTGTACTAAGGAAAGAATTGTAAGTGAATGGTTGTATGTTCATCCAAATATTTCAGGAAGAAAAAGAGTATTTTTTGAAAGAGTATTTGATGATGAAAATAATTGCTATGAATGGAATATTACCAACAATATCAAAGGTGCTCGCGCTGTCTGGCAACAGACAACCAGAGATAAGGTTTTATTTCTAACTAATAGTGTAGCTCTCAATTGCACAACCTTAAAGCCTTTGTATGACTTCTTTTCAAAACAATTAAAAATTGTATTTGACACTGATTTAATTTCTCCTGATTACACAGCAGATTTAATTTTTAATAATCAAAAAGAAATAGTATTGAAATTTTTAAGTGCAGCAGATCTGAAAATTCGTGATTTAAATGTAAAAAAAGAACCTATTGATTTAGAAAAAATTAAAGGAGTAGTATCAGAATCTATTAGAAATAAAATCGAAAAAAATTCAGGTAGTTTATATAGACTAGATGTAAAAACGGTTCACCTTGACGATCAAGATCAACCTATAGAGCTAGATTTGTATAGTGAAGAATCTGAAGGTACAAAGCGATTGTTCGCGTTTGCTGGTCCTTTTATTGATGTTTTGAAAAATGGAAAAGTGCTTGTCGTTGATGAATTAAATATTAGTCTTCATCCTAAACTAATGGAATTTTTAGTAAATTTGTTTCATTCAGCAAAAACAAATCCAAAAAACGCCCAATTGATTTTTACTACCCATGAAACATCAATTCTTACACAGGATATTTTTAGAAGAGATCAGATTTGGTTTACAAAGCGTAATGATAAGCAACAGACAATTCTATTTCCTTTAACTGACTTTAAACCATTAAAAGGAAGTGGAAAAGAGAAGATAGATGTAAATTACCTAAGAGGTAAGTATGGAGCACTTCCGCATGTAGATTCATATTCATTAGAAGATCCTTTGTATAATTCAATTACAGAAACTTAATTGTTTTTATTGCTTATGAGAATGTTAATTCAATGAAGAGTAATCAAAAAATTATAACTTTAAGAAGTTCAAGAAAATCTTCTTTAAAAAGAAAAAGTTCGATAAAGCGCATGTATAGTACTGCGCTTATTGTATGTGAAGGTAAAAATACTGAAATTAACTATTTTAAAGGCTTAGTCTCTCGACTTGGAATTCAAGCTAATGTCGATGTAAAAACAACAGTTAGAGGATCATCTCCTGATAATGTTTTAATTACAAACTCTATTATGAAGATAAAATCACAATCTGCATAAGACACCCTACCAAAGAGCTGACTAACGAATATATGAAAAGCGTTAGAAAGCAATTAGGTCTTAAGTAAATCTACGGTGAGGAGTGATCCTCACCGATTCTTAAGACTAACTATGGAGATATAAATCATGTACGCTTATCCTGCTTTATTACGAGATAATAAGGAAGGTGGTTATATTGTTTCTTTTAGAGATGTTCCAGAAGCTATTACTGAAATTTGGTCAATGGATGAATTACAGGATACGGCTGTGGATGCTCTGGTGACAGTGTTGGAAATGTATTTTGAAAAAAATAGAGTATTTCCAGAACCATCTAAACCTAAAAAAAATGAGGTCATGGTTGCACTACCTCTAATTGTGGTTGCAAAAATGTTATTGCTAAATGTAATGGTTTCAAGTAATATTCGTCCTTGTGATTTAGCAAGAAAAATGCATATAAAACCACAAGAAGTAAATCGAATTATTGATTTACAGCACAAAACTAAATTGGATACTATAGATAGCGCTATGAGAGCGCTAGGAAAGTCACTACAATTAACAGTAGTATAAAAGAATAACATATGCAACATCTAGCCCCTCCTCGTGAGGGGTTATGTCATTCTTGGTTAAAATAAAGTCACATCGCCTAGTGTGGCTTATTCGTAAGTTCTTCTTAGTGGGAGATTACAAGATCTTTTATAGCATTAACTCCCCATACAATCACACCAATAATAACTGATCCGACAGCTATTAACGCAGCATTCCAGCCTTTTCTAACATTCGATTTATCTGTGTTTTCTCTGATTTCATTCTCAAGAGATTCAATCCTTTTTTTATGAAAGCCCAGTAACGAGCTCTATCCAATAAGCAAATAAAAATCCTGCGTCGTAAGACGCCATTTAAAAATCTGATATAGAACAGCAAGTT
>CACZXZ010000053.1 GCA_902785325.1 uncultured Succinivibrio sp.
GTTATAGTCACACTAATTTTTAATGAACAATTCACCTGTTAAAAGTGAACTTTATGTAGCATTGGAAATGGTAGAATTAACTCAATTCTTACCATTTACCTAAATTCTTATGTAAAATATATTATGCACACTAATAGACTAAAAAGATTTTTTTAGGGCAATCACTAAATTCTAGTTTAAACAGCATAAACATGCAAAAACAGCTTAAATTTGTTAAAAAGCTTAAGGAAGAAAACAGTGCAAAATAAAAATCCCACATCTTTTGGACATGGGATTTTAGCTTATTGAGGTAAACTTTTTTTCAAGACTAATCTAAGAAGCCTCGTAAACCTTGTGATCTGCAAGGATGACGTAACTTACGTAAAGCCTTAGCTTCAATCTGACGAATACGCTCGCGGGTAACACCAAACTGACGACCAACTTCCTCTAAGGTGTGATCTGATGGCATACCAATACCAAAACGCATACGTAATACTTGAGCTTCACGTGGTGGCATCTCATCTAGAACACTATTGATAGCATTCTTTAAGCTCTCTGAAGTTGCAGCTTCTGCTGGAACTACAATTGAGCTATCCTCAATGAAATCGCCTAAGTGTGAATCGTCATCATCACCTACAGGAGTCTCTAAAGAGATAGGCTCCTTAGCAATCTTCATGACCTTACGAATTTTATCCTCAGGTAATCCCATCTTTGAAGCTAACTCTTCAGGAGTTGGTTCACGACCTTTTTCTTGGATCATCTGACGAGAAATACGATTTAGCTTATTGATAGTTTCAATCATGTGAACAGGGATACGAATAGTACGTGCCTGATCAGCAATTGAACGAGTAATAGCCTGTCTAATCCACCATGTAGCATAGGTAGAGAACTTATAACCACGACGATACTCAAACTTATCTACAGCTTTCATCAAACCGATGTTACCTTCTTGGATTAAGTCTAAGAACTGTAAACCACGGTTGGTGTATTTTTTCGCAATAGAGATAACTAGACGTAAGTTAGCCTCAACCATCTCCTTTTTAGCTTTCTTAGCCATTGCATCGCCCATCATGATACGACGTGACAAGTCACGTAAACGAGCAATACCGATGCCTGAGTCTTGTTCAATCTCTTTTAGATTTTGAACACACTTCTCTACTTCGCCTTCGTATTCCTTAAGCTTTGCAGCATATGGTTTCTTAAGTTTTACAATCTTTTCAAACCAATCCATATTAGCTACATCGTCGTTCTCATTGTAGTATTTCTTAAGTTCTTCAATCTTCATACCACAACGACCAACAGCGATTTCACGAATACGTCTATCCTGACGCTTTACACGATCCATCATGTCGTGCATTTTGCGAAGTAAGCTTTCAAGTTGAGATGGAACAATCTTGAAGGTCTTAAAGATCTCAATTAGTTTCTCTAACTCTTTTTGATACTTCTTGTCTGTTGTAGATTTCTGTCTTGCAGCAGTAACTTTATCAAACTGAACTCTAAGCTCAGTGAAACGACGTTGAGTCTCCTCAGGATCAGGACCAGAGTCGTTAGGTGACTGTGATGGATCACCATCGTCATCCTCATCCTCGTCGTCTAAGTCATCAAGATCAGCATCTTTTGTAGCCTTTTTCTTAGACTTTTTAGTCTTCTCTAAAGGTACATCTAAATCTTCATCTAAAGCATCAATTTCTTCATCTAATTGAGCTTCTGCAGACTCATCAACATCAATGTTGATGTTGTCATCATTGTTTTCTTCAGAAGGATCAGCAAAACCATTGATGATATCGCCAAGCTTAATCTCAGATTCTGGATCTAGAGTTTTTTCATATCTTGCAAATAACTCTTCCATAGCTTGAGGATATTCAACTAAGCATAATTGAACATCTGAAGTACCACGTTCGATACGCTTTGAGATCTCAATTTCGTCCTTACGTGTAAGTAGTGAAACGTTACCCATTTCACGCATATACATACGTACAGGATCAGTAGTACGACCAACTTCGACTGAGCTATCTAACTGATTAGCTACAATTTCAACATCTTCAGAATCAGTTGAAACTGCATTTAATAGAAGATCATCAGCCTCAGGAGGAGTATCACATACAGTAATACCCATGTCGGAGAAGGTTTGAATAAAAACAGAAAGCTGATCACCATTGATAATATCTGGAGGGATTAAGTCATTAATCTCATCCATGGTTAGGTAGCCTTGATCCTTACCTTTGGCGATAAGTTGCTTAAACTCTGTACTTGCTGAATTATTATCCATTTATCTTGTAAATCCTAAGGCGCTGTAGTTATTAAAATGCAAATGGGTAAAGGTAAAAACCTTCGCCCATTCAGCTTATTATTTATAGGTCATGATCTTTAAAAAAGCAAAATTAATTTTGACTTTTTTTAGATCTCTAGATCATCTGGGAATGATGCGTTGTGATATACGTTTTGAACATCATCAAGATCTTCTAAAGCGTCGATCATACGCATGCACTTAACAGCTTGGTCGCCTTCTAACTCTGATTCTGTTGATGGAACCATTGAAACTTCAGCGTTAACTGGCTTAATGCTATTCTTCTCAAAAGCCTCTACTACGTCAGCAAAAGCTTCTGGAGTGGTGTAAACATCGATTGAACCATCATCGTTAGTTACGATATCGTCAGCACCAGCCTCTAGACCAATCTCCATTGCCTTCTCTTCGTCGATGTTCATCTTGCCATCCTCATCAGGAGCAAAAGAGATCACACCCTTACGAGTAAATAAGTAGCCAACAGAGCCTGAAGTACCTAAGTTACCACCGAACTTAGTGAAAGCATGACGAACGTCTGATGCAGTACGGTTGTGGTTATCGGTCATACACTCAACCATAACAGCAACGCCACCTACACCATAACCTTCATAAGTGATGTTCTCTAAATCAGCGCCTTCGCCACCACCTACACCACGGTCAATAGCACGCTTGATGGTGTCACGAGTCATGTTTTGAGCTAAAGCTGCAACCACAGCTGAACGTAGACGTGGGTTGCTTGACTCATCACCGCCACCCATACGAGCTGCAGTTGTGATTTCACGGATTAGCTTAGTAAAAATTTTACCGCGCTTTGCGTCTTGGGCTGCCTTACGGAATCTAATATTGGCCCATTTTGAATGTCCTGACATTTTATTCTCCTGTTTTAACGCCTAGCGTTAGTCTTCATAATCGGTTACTGCAATAGCAAGCTCATTTAAGGCTTCGCTACTTGCTACATTAGGTGCATCTGTCATTAAACAAGCTGCAGCTGTGGTCTTAGGGAATGCAATTACATCACGGATGTTATCAGTACCTGTAATTAACATGGTTACTCTATCAAGACCAAAAGCTAAACCAGCATGTGGTGGAGCACCGAAGGATAAAGCATCTAATAAGAAGCCAAACTTCTCACGAGCTTCTTCTTTTGAAATACCTAAAACTGTGAAAACAGCATTTTGCATGTTCTCATCGTAAATACGAACAGAACCACCACCAGACTCATAACCGTTAATTACAAGATCATAAGCATCTGCATATACAGACATAGGATCAGCAATTAACTGCTCTGGAGTTACGTTCTTAGGTGCGGTAAATGGATGGTGCATTGCTGTTAAACCTGCTTCCTCAGTCATTTCAAACATTGGGAAGTCAACAACCCATAGTGCTTTGTAGCCTGGGTTTACAAGTTTTGCATCACGAGCAGCTTTCAAACGTAAAGCACCCATTGCAGTAGCAGTCTTTACACGAGGACCGCAACCGATGAAGACGATATCACCATCTTTAGCACCTGATAAAGCAACTAAATCTAATAGTTCTTTTTCAGTTACGTGCTTACCAATAGATGACTTCAAGCCTTCAGCACCTTTAGCTAGCTCATTTACCTTAATATAGATTAAACCAGAGCCACCCATCTTCTTAACATAGTCGGTGTACTCATCAATAATCTTACGAGATAGACCAGCTCCACCTGGAAGAGCAAAAGCAATTACACGGCTCTTCTCATCGTTAGCAGGTTCTGATAAAACTTTAAACTCTGAATTCTTAACTGCTTCATCAACTAACTTTAATTCAAAGTCAATTCTTAAATCAGGCTTATCAGAGCCAAATCTATCCATTGCCTCTTCCCAAGTCATTACAGGAAGTGGGCCTAAATCAACGTTTAACATGTGCTTGAATAGTTTGCACATCATCTCTTCCATGATGGCACGCACATCGTCAGATGTCATAAATGAAGTTTCAACATCGATTTGAGTAAATTCAGGCTGTCTGTCGGCACGTAAATCTTCATCTCTGAAGCACTTTACGATTTGATAGTATCTGTCATAACCTGCAATCATCAATAACTGCTTAAATAGCTGAGGTGATTGTGGTAATGCGTAGAACTTACCGTGATGAATACGTGATGGAACTAAGTAGTCACGAGCACCTTCTGGGGTTGCTTTAGTTAACATTGGGGTTTCAATGTCTAAGAAACCGTGGCTATCTAAGAATTCACGTACGAAGTGAGTGATCTTTGATCTAGTTACTAGTTTCTCAACCATCTGAGGTCTGCGAAGATCTAAGTATCTATAACGTAAACGTTGCTCTTCAGTATTCTCTTGATTGAAATCAAGTGGTAGCACACCAGCTTTGTTAAAGATTTGAAGTTCTTTTGCGTAAACCTCAACTTCACCAGTTGCCATCTTCTTGTTTACTTGATCTTGAGGTCTTGCTTTAACAGTACCTACAACCTTAATACAGAACTCATTACGTAAAGTTGAAGCAATTTGATGCAATTGCTCGTTATCAGGCTCAAAAACCACCTGAATTAAACCGGTTCTATCACGAAGATCAATAAAAATTAGACCGCCAAGATCGCGTCTACGATTAACCCAACCACATAAAGTTACGTCAGTATCTTTATGGGCTAAATTTACATCAGCGCAGTAATTTGAACGCATTGACATAGAATAAAAGCCTCTTTTCTTTTAGGCGTTAAACAATGATAACCATCTAAAATCTAGCGTCTATGAAGACAGCAAGACAAGATTTAAATCTGTAATAAATTGCAATATTATATGCTAATTTGTGCATTTAAGGCAATATAATGCGCTAATTAGCTCAATCAACTTCTATTTGTTCTACCTAATAATTTGATTTTTTAAAGGCTTTTTTTAGAACTTACGCTAAAACTTTTATTTCACTAATTTTGTGCAAACGCTTTAATGCTTTATGAAGGTATACAAAAGCTACTTTTAAAACGCTTTTAACGCTCAGTCCATATTTTATCTTAACCTTTAAGGCTAGATCTTATACAATAAGACATGGAGGTACTTACTACCATGCTAAAAACTATTAAAAAAGCTGTAATTGCAACTGCTGCAGTACTTACTTTTGTATTACCGCAAAGTGCATTTGCTAAAGATAATGTTCTAAATGTTGGATGCGAAGGCGCCTTTGCACCTTTCACCTTCATTGGGGACGATGGCAAAATCACAGGCTTTGATATCGAGCTTATCAAAGTACTAGCTAAAGATATGGGCTATGATGAAGCTAAAATCACTGTTATGCCTTTTGATGGCTTAATTCCTTCTTTAATGACCGGTGGTATTGATTTAATCATCTCTGGTTATACCATTTCTGAGGAAAGAGCTAAGAAGGTTGATTTCTCTGATCCTTATTACCTTTGTGGAATGAGCTATGTAATTGAAAAGAGAAATGCAGATAAGTATGACAGCTATGAGAAATTAGATGGTCATGTGTTATGTACTCAGCTTGCTGCAACAGGTACAAACTTTGCACAAAAGTATCTTAAAAACTCTAAGTTAAAGATCTTCAACTCCCCACCAGAGACTTACATCGAGTTAGGTAATGGTAGTTGTGTGGCAGCAGTACACGACAAACCTGTTAATGATTACTTCCTAACTAAAGATGTTTCAGGTAGATTTACTTCCATTGAAATCAAGAAACACATTGACAAAGAATACTACGGCATCGCTGTTCAAAAAGGAAATAAGACTTTACTAGATAAAGTTAACGCTTCCTTAAAGCATGTTGCAGAAAATGGTCAATTCGAGAAAATTAGTAAAGATTGGTTCGGTTATAACATTCTTGATTCTCTAAAAGAAGAATAAGTATGATCTGGCGTGAATTTTCATTCACGCCAAATTTATTTTCTTTAGCAATTCCTTTACACTTAGTCTTAAGTTTTTGTGGATCATACATAAATGTTAAGACTTACTCTAAGCAAAAGAATTTCAACTACTATCCTAGTAATTCTAGCTGTAATACTACTAAGCTACCTTATTCCCTATTTACAACGCAACAATAAAGTTCTTTATGTAGGTGTAGATGGATACTCTGCTCCTTTTAGTTCAGCAAATCACATGGGCGAATTAAAGGGTTTTAACATTGATCTTGCCAAAGCTATTGCAAAATCATTAGATGCTAAAGTTGAATTTAGAATTTTGCCTTTTAATGATCTTGAAAAAAATCTAAAACAGAAAAAGATAGACATGATCATAGGTCCTTTTGATACCCACAATATCGTGCTACCAAAAGACTATGTTTACTCTGTACCTTACTTTAAAAATAACTTAGTTTTAATCAAACGTAAGCAAGATAGAGACTCTGAGTTATTAAGAAGAAATTCTACTAAAGGTAGCTCCTACTGTATTACTGACAAGCCTCACGTTCTAACCTACCTAAGACGCAAATTGTCAGATAAAACTATTAAGATCTACGAGAATTCACAAGCTGCACTACAGGCAATTTACCTTGGTGAATGTAATGCTATTATCGACAGCTACTCTAGTGCTAACTACTATATAACTAAGCACAAATTAAAACACTTAACTATCATCAGTTTAGAGAATACTACCCACTATCACTTATATAGAATAGTTCTAAATCTCGAGGACATCAGCCTTAAAAATAAAATCAACGATGCTGTCCTCTATATGAGTCAAACTGGTCAATTAGATAAAATCAGTCAAAAGTGGTTTTCTCAAAAATCCACCATTCGTGAGAATGTATTAAAAGATCCTGCCTTCAGAAAATAATGCTCCATTCTTGAGCATTGTTTAACTTTTTATTCAATTATCCACTAATCCTATATATTTTATATGATTTAATTTTCTTGTTTTTCAATTAGTTATTTAAAACCTACTATTTTTATAGACTTTTTAAATTGACATTAACCAAGCTTTAGATAATCATAATAAGCAAGGTAAGATAAATCTTAAACTTTAACTAAACCAATCAAATTTACAAAATTACCACAATAAATAAAGTTAGGATTTAAAACTCATGGATCACACAGAAAATAAAGTAATTGAATATTACAAACACTTTCACTCTCATCCTGAATTGTCATTTCAGGAATTTGAGACTACTAAAAAGATAAAAGAGATTTTAACCGAGCATCATATTGAAGTTCTTAATTTACCACTTGCTACAGGTCTTGTAGCAGTAGTTGGTAAAGGTGATAGATCTATTGCTCTAAGAGCAGATATCGATGCTTTACCTATCACAGAGGAAACTGATTTACCTTATAAATCACAGCATCAAAACATCATGCACGCATGCGGTCATGACAGTCATACTAGTGCTTTATTAGGTACTGCCCTATTATTAAAAGAGCAAGAGGACAAACTTCAAGGTAAAGTATTACTAGTCTTTCAACCAGCTGAAGAAGCTCCTGGTGGTGCTCAAAAAATCATTGATACTAAAGTTTTAGATCCTATTGAAGCTATCTTTGGTATTCACAGTGACAGTACTAGTAAGGTGGGTACTCTAACCATCAGAAAAGGTCCTACTCACGCCTCAGTTGAAAGATTTAAACTGGTATTCAAAGGTGTAGGTTGCCATGCTGCTCACCCAAATGATGGTGTAGATCCTATTATTGCTGCATCCCAATTTGTAACAGCAGCTCAAAGCATCGTCTCAAGAAATGTTCATCCTCAACATGCTTGCGTGGTATCTATTACTCACCTTGAGGCTGGATCAACCTGGAATGTTATTCCTCAAAGTGCTCTTCTTGAAGGTACTATAAGAACCTTTGATAAAGACACTCGTGCTATTGCTAAAAATCGTCTTGTTGAAATTGCAAAAGGTATTGCAGCTACCTTTAATCTAACCGTTGATTTCTCTTGGGAGATTGAGGTTGGTAATACCTTCAATGATGAGCAATTAGCATCCTTTGCAAAAACAGTTGCTCTAAAAGACAACTTTGAAGTTCAAGAAGGTCAGCCATCCACAGGTGGTGAGGACTTTGCTTTATATCAGGAATTTAAAAAGGGTCTATTTATCCTCTTTGGTACCGGCAAGAGTGCTCCTGCCCATAACCCAAAATTTACCATCGATGTAAATGCAATTTACCCTGTTTCAAAATATCTTGCAAACTTAGCACAAGATTACTTTACAACTCAGGAGCAAGCATGAGCTCAACTAATGAAACAGTAGTTCGTTTTATCAATATCACCAAAGACTTTACTCAAGGTAAGAATGTTTCAAGAGCTTTAAATCACGTAAGTTTTGAAGTAAATAAAGGTGATATCTGCGGTCTAATAGGCTTTTCAGGTGCTGGTAAATCTACTCTTTTACGTATGGTAAACGAGCTTGAAACTCCAACTGAGGGTGATGTCGAGGTTTTAGGTCACAGTCTTAAAAACACTAAGGGTAAAAAACTTCGTGACATCAGAAAACGCATTGGCATGATCTTTCAGGAGTTTAACTTACTTGAATCTAAAACTGTCTTTGACAATGTGGCGATTGCTTTAAAACTAAATGGTGAGAGCAAAGACTATATTCAACAAAGGGTTACTACTCTACTTGAGTTCGTAGGCTTATCTGACAAAAAGGACTCCTACCCTTATGAATTGTCAGGTGGTCAAAAACAGCGTGTAGGTATTGCAAGAGCTTTAGCTACTAAACCTGAAATCCTCCTTTGCGATGAGGCTACCTCAGCTTTAGATCCTGATACTACAGAATCAATTCTCAATCTGCTCTCAAAAATTAACAAAGAGCTTCAAGTTACTATTCTATTTGTTACTCACACCATTCGTGTAGTGCAAAAGATCTGCAATAAGGTAGCCATCTTAGAGCACGGTAACTTAGTGGAATTTGGTAATGTTATCGACATCTTCTCAAATCCACAGAGCACTATTGCTAAAAAGTTTGTGGGCGCTGTAATTCCTAATGTTATTCCAAAAGGAATTAAAGACGAGCTTTTAAAGTACGATGGAAAGTACAAGCTGATTAGGATCTTCTTCCACGCTCAAAATGCAACTGACGATGTAATTTGGCAAATCAATAATCGCTTGAATGTTCACACTAACGTGATGTTTGCCTCCGTAAGTGAACTTCAGGATGTAGTTTTGTCAGTAATTACATTACAAATAACTGGAACTGAGGACGATTTTAAAAAGGTCTATGACTATATAAGTTCTCGTCAGATTGAATTTGAGGAGATCTCCTTATGATAGACAACTTTTTTAAGCTCTTAGGTATTCCATCAAGCCAACTTATAACCTGTGCTAATCAAACTCTTTATATGGTGTTTGTATCTTTAGTATTAGGCTCTCTAATTGGTATTATCTTTGCCTTTACTCTAGTTCTTACCGCTAAAGGTGGACTTAAAGAAAACAAGTTTGTATTTAATACCCTAAGCTTTGTAATAAATACCGTACGCTCCATACCTTTTATCATATTGCTAGTATTTATACTTCCAGTTACTAAAGCAATTGTAGGTACTCGTATTGGTACTACTGCAGCCTTAGTGCCCCTTACTTTCTTTATTGCACCTTATATCGCAAGACTGTTTGAAAACTCTCTTTTAGAGGTTAACAAAGGCATCATTGAAGCAGCTAAATCCATGGGGGCTAGCACCTTTGAAATTATCATCCACTTTTGGATCCCTGAAGCTAAAAGCTCCTTAATTTTAGCTACCACCATCGCCACTATCTCACTACTTGGAGCTACAGCTATGGCAGGTGTCATTGGTGCAGGTGGTGTGGGTGATTTAGCTTTAACCTACGGTTATGAGCGCATGAACAGTGCTCTTATGACCTTCACCGTAATCGTATTAATCATTTTTGTACAAATTATCCAGGCACTTGGTAATTATCTAGCTAGACGTGCCCGTGGTAGACGTTAATTAAACTATTTAAGGAATTTATTATGAAACTTGTAAAAAACACTTTAGTCCTAGCATTAGGTCTTGCTCTATCAACCTCAAGCCTTGCTTTTGATAAAGATCACCCTACTTTAGTATTCTCAAAATCTCAAGGTCCATATTCAGAGTTATTTATTGCAGGTGTACAGCCTATTCTTGAAAAAGAAGGCTACACTGTAAAAGGTATTGATATGTCTGATTTGCTACAGGCAGATCTTGCATTAAATGACGGTGAAGTAGACTTCAACGTTGAACAACACACAGCTTATGCTAATAACTTTAATAAACTTCAAGACGGTAAGTTAGTTACTTTAACCCCTATACCTACAGTTCCTGCTGGTATCTATCCTGGTGCTAAAAATGATCTATCAAAAGTTGAAGATGGTGATACTGTAGCTGTACCTAATGATGCAGCTAATACTGCAAGAGCCTATAAAATCTTAGCTAAAATTGGTTGGATTAAATTAGATCCTAATAAAGATCAATCTACCATCACTCAAAACGATATTATTGAGAATCCTCATAGTCTAAAGTTTGTAGAGATGAAGTCTCTTAATATCCCTGCTGTAGCAACTGACTTTGCTTATATCGTAATCACAGGCTCTATTGTTTACAATGCCAAGATAGATCCTAAGACAGCTCTAGCTCAGGAGGATATTGCTCCTCATCTATTACTACAATTAACTGTACATGAGAAGAACAAAGATTCTATATGGGCACAAGATATTAAAGCAGCTTATCAGTCAAAAGAATTTAAGGAATACTTAGACAAGAACAACGACGGTCTATGGTTTGTTCCTAAGTATTAACAGTCTACTCATATCCATGAGTCTTTTTTGGTAGCAAGTAATTGCTACCTTTTTTTGTAACTCTAAACAACTTTAACTGTTTCCATTTGTGCAAATCAAAATTTTGAGGATGCATTAATTGGACCTGCAATGAGGATCTCTGTCAAGGAAGACTAATACAGAAACAAGAAACCTAGGTAGCATCTCATGCTACCTTATCTTCTAACAAATGGGATCTACATATATAAAAAAACCCGAACTAAGTCGGGCATTTTTTCTTGATAAGTGGCGGAACGGACGGGGATCGAACCCGCGACCTCCTGCGTGACAGGCAGGCATTCTA
>CACZXZ010000054.1 GCA_902785325.1 uncultured Succinivibrio sp.
TTACCAATTGGGATCATGGCTTTTTCACAATAGCGCTTAGTCAAATTGTATGATTCATACAATTCATTTAATTGCGAAGCTATTTGTTTACACTTAGCATGATCTTTGGCTTTGTAAGATTTGGCATATAAAGACTTTAGCTGCTTATACTTCTTGGTCTTACACAGCTGCTTAAGATGGTTATTCATTATGGCTACTAGCTCATTACCTGCTTTTCTTACTAAATCTGCATAATGAAAAACTTTGCACTTGTCTTTGTGAGACATTGTAGTTTCTAAGACTAATACATGTCTTGAAGAACGTCTATGAAAAGCCTTTAGCTTTTTTTCAAAGTCCTGTTCTTTAGTTGAGCTCATTGTTTTCATTATCTAACTGGTATTTTTCTTATGTAGTTATAGCTTTAGTTCAAGAAAAGTAGTTGTCCTACCTTCTTCAACAGAATAAAACCTTGCCAAGATTTAAGATATTTTAGTATAAATATCGAATTACAAAATATTAGATTTAGTTTTAACAATTACAAAATCAATCTAATACAATGCAATTTATGTATATTTGTAAAGAGCTTTTTGTGGCTTACATCCCCACAGCAAGCTGTGGGGCTTTCGCCACTGTTATGTAAACTTAAGTATCTAGAAAAACTTAAATTTGTCTAAGTTCACCTTTTTGTGCACTAGATCAAATTGTACAGTTAATTTTTCATAAAACAGATTAAAGAAAAAAGCTAACTGGTTCGATAAAAATGTGAAGCTTATATAAAAAAATCAATTTAAAGTCGGCTTTATATCAACATATTGCACCAATTTAATATTGACATTAAATTGATTTGCTATAATTAAGAAAACGGTTACGGAATTTTTTTGTTTTTGCTATCGTTTAGTTTGTGTGTATCTTAAATTTTAAATAAGTGATTATTACTATGAATGCACTATCATCTTTAGGAGTAAAAGCTAAACTTGGTTTAGCTTTAGGTACTTTAATCCTACTTACTATTATCATTTCTATTGTTTCAATTGTTACCTTGAATAACTCAAGAAATGTTGCTGTATATGCTCAGCAAGTTATTGAGGATAGATACGCTAAAATGGTAGCGGTATCACGTTCAGTAACAAGATTCAGAGACGACATTGTGCTATTTGTTAACGATGTTGGTGCTTATGACAAAGACAAGGCAGCAAAAACCGATGCAGACATTGAAGTAGTTAAGAAAGCTTTAGATGCTGTTGAATTGAATATCCCCGAAGATGTTAAGAAATTCAATGAATTAGAAGCTCATGTACAACAAGCAATTGATGTATACAAGAGCAGAATGGAAAGAATGTTTGATAGAGGTTATTCTCGTGATGCCCGTGAGTGCTATAACGGTGAATTCTACCCTGCTATCAATGATTCCTTTGTAATCATCAACGATTTAGTAAGCTCTTACTTAGACAGAGTTGACGCTGAAGTTAAATCCCTAACTACAATTGAGCCAATTGTTATCATTCTAATCTGTGTTTTAATTGCAGTTGCTTTCTCAAGCGTAATTGCTTACAAGTTACCAAAGTCATTTGTGGGCATTTTACGTTATGCTGTAACACATGCTTCTCATATTGCTAACGGTGACCTATCAGAGCAAATGACAAGCCATGGTCGCAAAGACGAGTTTGGTAAACTTCTAGAATCTTTAGAAGTTATGCGTCAAAACTGGCAACAAAACTTGCACACCATTGCAGATGCTACTGAGCACATTGAACAGTCATTCCGTAAGATTGATGAAGTATCTAACGATATGAATCAGAAATCTCAAGAATCTCAGTCTCGTGCCCTAACTGTTGCAGCTGCTGCTGATGAGATGGTATCTACCACAGGTGATATTGCTAAGAACTGTGAATCTGCAGCTGCAAATTCTAATGAGTCTAACCAAACTACCCAAGAGGGTGTACGTAAGGTTCAAATGACTATTGAAGGCATTCAGAATCAAGTGGTTAAGTCAAAGCAAGATGCTGACAATGTTCAATCTCTAGTAGATCAAGCTCAAAAGATTGGAGCTATTGTTCAGACTATTGATGACATTGCATCTCAAACTAACTTACTAGCTCTAAACGCTGCTATTGAGGCTGCTCGTGCAGGTGAAGCTGGTAAGGGCTTCGCAGTTGTTGCAGATGAAGTTCGTGCTCTTGCATCACGTACCTCAAGCTCTACTCAAGAAATTACCAAGATGGTTACCCAAATTCAAACTAATGCTAATACTGCTAACGAATCTATGCAGTCCTCTGTTAAGAGCATGGATGAACTTGCAGCAGAGGCAAGCACCATCGAAGAGTTATTAAACAACATTACAGTTCAAGTAAGCTCTGTAAATGCTCAGATCACTCAGATTGCAACTGCTGCAGAGCAGCAAACCACTGCAACCTCAGAGATTTCTGGCAACATGCAGGATATTACTCATGCTTCAGAAGCTCTATCTAAAGACTGTGGTGAGGCAAAACAAGAAGTTGAGAAGTCTAATGAGTTGTTAGAGAACTTATTAGGTATCTTACACAGATTCAAGTTCTAATCAAATTCTATAATCACTTAAAAAGCTCTATATCTTAATATAGAGCTTTTCTTTTTCTAAAGACTAATCCTTAAAATCGTCACAAGTTACTGCTATTTTTAAAGATAACTTTTAAAATGTTATCTACTCTATTACTACAAACCATGTAGCTTGTCATAAATCTCTAAAGCTAATGCAGAAGAAATACCAGGTACCTTCTTAATCTCCTCAACACTTGCGTTTAACACTTCTTTCATACCACCTAAGTGTTTTAAAAGTGCCTGTCTTCTCTTTGGACCGATACCTTCAAGATCTTCAAGGCTACTGTGAGTACGAGCTTTTTGTCGTCTTAATCTGTGACCTGTAATGGCAAAGCGGTGGGATTCGTCACGGATATGTAATACTAGTTGCAAGGCAGGATCATCTAAAGTTAAATGAAACTCCTCGTGGGTATACCCTTTGATTAAAGTCTCTAAACCTGCTTTTCTCCCCTCACCTTTAGCAACAGCCATAATTAAAGGTGGAGTCAAGTCAGGGTATAGTGAGAAGATTCTTGAGATCACATCCTCAGCTTGTTTTAATTGTCCCTTGCCACCATCAATAAAGATAAGATTAGGTAACAAACCTTTAGTAGGATCTTTAAAGCGACGCTCTAAAACCTGATGCATCGCTGCAAAGTCGTCACCAGGGGTAATACCTTCAATGTTAAAGCGTCTATAATACTGACTGTCAGGACCATCTCTGTTGAAATTTACACACGAAGCTACCGTAAGCTCACCTTGAGTGTGAGAGATGTCATAACACTCCATGTGCTCAATGCCAGTTACATTTAGAATTTTCTCAAGAGATTCAATTCTCTTTTTAGCAGTATTCTTATCTGACAATTTAGCAAGTAAATTAGCCTCGGCATTTTCTTTTGCAAGTTTTAAATATTTTGAACGCTCTGCTCTAACATTAGTTAAAAAGGTAATTTGTCTTTTGGTTATTGACTCTACAGCCTCACAAATAACCTCACTATCTTTAATCTCTGAGTCTGTGATGATCTCCTTTGGGTACATACCTTGTCGTGAGGAGCTTAAGTAAAATTGACAAACAAACTCATTTAGTGGATCGTCATCGGTATCATTTGGATTGTAGTTAGTAAAATACGATCTACTACCAATGATACGACCATGTCTTATAAATAAGACATGGTTTGCGCAAATACCTTGACCTGTAGCATGGGCAATTACATCCATATCAAACATTAAATCGCCTGAGACTGTTTGGCTCTCTTGCACTCTGCGTAAAGCTAAAAGCTGATCCCGAAGTTTGGCTGCCTTTTCAAATTCAAGCTTTTCAGAACACTCCTCCATCTTTTGAGTGATAGTGGTTAAAACTTCTTGGTTTTGACCTTTTAAAAACAGTCTTACATAGTTTACTTGCTCTTGATAATTGTTAAGTTGCTCTTGGGTCATAGGAACACAAGGAGCTAAACACTTACCTATTTGAGCCATTAAACAAGGACGGGAGCGATGAGCATAAACCACATCTTTACACTGTCTTATGGGAAAGAGGTTCTGCAAGAGTCTTAAACTCTCTTTAGCAGCAGAGGAATCTGGATATGGACCAAAGTACTCGTAATCTAAACGCTTTTTACCACGGTAATAATAAAGACCTGGGTGTTTACCTTTTGATAAAACTAAATAAGGATAAGACTTATCGTCGCGTAAGAGAATATTGTAGTGAGGTTGATACTTTTTAATTAAGTTATTCTCTAAAATTAAAGCTTCAGCCTCTGAGAAAGTAACGGTAAACTCAATATGGTGAATGTGACTTACTAAAGTTTTGGTTTTAAAGTTGTTCTCTTTTAAAAAGTAAGAGCTTAATCTTTTTTTAAGATCTTTTGCTTTACCAACATAAATAACAGTATTCTCATCTTTATACATTTGATAAGAGCCAGGTCTATTTGGAACCGTCTTTAAAAAACTTTTATAGTCAAACACACTATGCCTTCATTAACTTACTTAAAGGTTAACTTTATTTACCTACTGTCAAAGTTAGTCTAGCAAAAAGCACTAAAACAAAAAAGCCTTAAGCTTTTAACTTAAGGCCTTTGATTAAGAGAAACTTATCTGATTAGAAAGCTGCTACAACAGCACCTTTGTATTTCTCCTCGATGAACTTCTTAACCTCAGGAGATTGTAAAGCTTTAACTAACTTTTGAACGCTGTCCTTCTTAGCACTCTTTGAGTTACCAACGATTAAGTTTACATAAGGAGAATCACTGTTTTCGATGTATAGTGAATCCTTAAGTGGATTAAACTTAGCGCTAATAGCGTAGTTTGAGTTAATAACAGAAATATCAACATCGTCTAATGAACGTGGTAACTGAGCAGCTTCAATACCCTTGATAACTAACTTCTTAGGATTGTCTTTAATATCTAACTCAGTTGAAGTTAAGCTCTTAGGATCTTCTAAAGTGATTAAACCTGCTGATTGAAGTAATAATAATGCACGACCACCGTTGGTTGGATCATTAGGGATGGTAACAGTTGCACCTTCTTTTAAGTCAGCTAAAGACTTAACCTTCTTAGAATAAACACCGATAGGCTCGATGTGAATACCTGCAACTTCAACTAAATCTGAACCGTGATCTTTAATGAAAGACTCTAAGTATGGACGGTGTTGGAAGTAGTTAAGATCGATTTCACCATCAGAGGTTGCGATATTTGGTTGAACATAATCGTTGAACTCAACAATCTTTAAATCAACACCTTCTTTTGCAAGTACTGGTTTAACCTGCTCTAAAATCTCAGCATGTGGAACTGGTGAAGCACCGATTGATAAAACCTCGTTTGCGTTAGCTGATAAAGTTGTTGCTGCAAAAGCGAATGCTAAAACTTTAAATAAATTCTTTTTCATAATGACCTCTAATTAAGTTATTTTGTTTCGTTGAAGCTATATTGCTACAAATAAATTCAGTAATCAAACATTTAGTTATACTATTTTTGTATCTTTTACTATAGCTTCAATCTATACCTTATCTATGATCTACTTTTTTGGTCAAATAATCGCCTAAAACCTGGGTTAATTGCACCATCAAAATAAGGATGATTACGGTGGCAATCATGATTTCAACTTGGAATCTTTGGTAACCGTAACGAATAGCAATATCACCTAAACCGCCACCACCGATGGTACCAGCCATAGCAGAACAACCGATGATTACAATTACAGTTAAAGTAAAGTTTTGGATAAGCTCAGGCAAAGCCTCAGGTAACAATACCTTTTTGATGATTTTAAAAGGACTTGTACCCATTGATTGAGCAGCTTCAACTAAACCGTAAGGTACTGTACGTAAACTAGTCTCCACAAGTCTTGCTAAAAATGGAATAGTAGATACTGTAAGAGGCACAATAGCTGCGGTAGTACCGATACTAGTACCAACTAAAAATTTAGTAAGCGGAATAATAGCTACCATTAAAATGATAAAAGGAATTGAACGTAAGGCATTTACTATAGTACCTAACACATTGTAAAAGTAGGTATTCTCATAAAAGTAACCTTTTGAGGTGATAAGTAGAATTACACCTAGTGGTACACCAAAGATAATGGAAATTGCTGTGGCTAAAAACACCATATAGAAAGTATCAAAAGTACCTTCAAGTAAAAGTGCGGTGATCTTTGAGATATAAGGAGTAAATCCTAAACTTAAAAAGAATTCTATCATAGCTACATCTCCTTATTCTGCGTAGCCTACAAGCTTAACTTTATACACACGCTTTTGAAATTCCTCAAAAGCTTTTTCAATCATCTGTTTACTACCTTCAACAGCAACTACCATGATGCCAAGTGGCTCATTTTGGATATGATTGATTTGACCGCCCATAATGCTGATCTTTAAATTTAATAAAGTAGCAACTTCAACTAAGACAGGATCGGTTGCCTTATCACCTTTAAAGAGTAATTCAAACCAAGCTTTACCACCTTCAAAATACTCTGGCTCTAACTTGGTGTACTCAAGTAAATCATTAAGATCTTTTCTTACTACCGCACTTACTAAGCGTTTAGTTAAATCCTTTTGAGGGTTTGCAAACAAGTCCATGGTATTACCCATTTCACTGATTAGACCACCGTCAATTACCGCAACTCTATCGCAGCATTCTTTAATTACCTCAAGCTGATGGGTAATAATTACGATAGTAAGTGACAACTTATCCCTAAGTTCGCACAGTAACTTTAAGATAGAGCTAGTAGTTTTAGGATCAAGGGCTGAGGTTGCCTCATCACACAACAGAATTTTTGGATTAGTAGCTAAAGCACGTGCAATACCTACACGTTGTTTTTGTCCACCTGACAATTGAGCTGGATAAACCTCTGCTTTATCCTCAAGACCTACCATGGTAAGTAGCTCTGTTACTCTATTTTCAATTTCCTCTTTTGAGTAAGTGTTATCAAGCTCTAGTGGGAAGGCTACGTTTTCAAAGACAGTTTTTGAGGAAAGCAAATTAAACTGCTGAAAGATCATGCCGATGGATTTGCGAACCTTTCTTAGTTTAACTTCCTTATAATCAGTAATATCCTCACCATCAATAATTACTCTACCTTCTGTAGGAGTCTCTAACATATTGATAAGACGAATTAAGGTAGATTTACCAGCGCCAGATAAACCGATTACGCCGAAAATCTCCCCTTTATTGATATTCAAATCAATGCCCTTTAGTGCTTCAACTTTCTGATGATTGTCAAGCACATATGTTTTATGGATATTTTCTAATTTAATCATAAGAATAAAAGATATAATTGTATGTAATTGCCTAGATGGCAAAATATGAAAAGCACAAATAATTTTAAGTACTAATCTGTTAAAATATGTACTATTATACAAATCTGTACTTAAATTGCACAAAAAAACGTTGCTAAGCGGTAGGTTATAAATGAGTATTAACTTTTTTTCAAAGAAAAATGATCAAGGAAAATCTAATGAAGAGAAAGTCACTTCATCATTTTTTCAACGAATTGCACTTAATACCAAAGCACAACCTAACAAGAGTTTAACTCACGGTTTTAATGAGCCAGGATTTGACTTATCAAGCTCAAGTTTTGACAATTTACCACAAGATTTAGGTCAAGATCTAAATAAGAGTGAACCTAATCTTACCTCCCCTAATGCTCAAAGTGTTAATGTAAATCCAGCACCAGGCAATCCTACAGCTACAAATACAGCTTTTAACAATTTTCAGTCACCAAACCAAACTGTAAATAGTGAAACTTTAAATAATGGTAGTACCACAGCTAATACTCAAAGTGCTACACCTCAAGAGAATACACCTAATAACCACTATTACACATATACAGGCAATAACTCCTATTTAAATGAAGCTGGTCGTGATTCAGATCATTTATACATTGGTCCTGGTGAACCACTAAAGCCTTATACTTCTAAACCTGAAGTAACAGAAGCAACTGATGCTACTACTGCAAATCCAAGTCAAGACTCTAATGAGACTACTCTTGAAACAGTTTCTAAAGCTTCTGAGCCAAAACCTGATGTTGAAGAGGATGTAAATATTTACCCAGCTCCAGGTCAATCACTTGCTGAGTTTGAAGAGGCTAGAAAGAAACTATTTGAAAGCAAGACTAAGGCTGCACCTCAAAATCAAGAGCAGGAAGCTGTAGCAAATACAACTTTACAAGAGGAAACAGCTAAAGCTCCTTTTGAGGAACCAAACATAAAAGCTGTAAATAACAATGCAACAACAGAAGCTCAAGTAAATGTAGCTACTCAAGTTTCACAAAGCACTGTTTCTCAAAATAAAGAAGCTAGTGCACCATCAGGTTTTAACAACTCTGATCTCTTTGCAAATGTTAAGCAAACAAATTTTGATGCAAGAGAGAAAGCCACAGAAGTTAATAAAGCACATTTACCTGCTTATATCTTTGTGCTTTTATTCTTTAGAAGAGCTTTTGCTTCTTTCTTTACCTTTACTAATCTTGGGGTATTCTTTCCAAAAACCTCCTTGCAGGTAATAGGTCCATCCTCCCCTGCTTTTATGGTTTTACCTTATTTTGTGTTTGCAACTTTAATTGCACTATTAGGCTTATTTATAAATGAAACTGTATCCTCACAGTTAGCCTCAAGAATTTCACTATTAGTTTTATTCTTAGTTTTTGGTGCTAAAGGCTTACGTGGTATTAGCTATTTAACTTCAGCTTTAACTATCCGCAAGATTGATATGTACACCAAGGCAATTGTGGTAGTAGTGTTCTGTACTATCTTTGTATCCACCTTTGATTTTTACTTAACAGGTCTTAAGGTTTCCTACAACTTTGCCCTAGCATTTGGTGTAATTGGATTGCTTTGTGGACTTGTTGGCACTTCCATGCACATTGGAGTTAAAGACTGCCCTATAAGCAGCTATGGCACCTTAAGTGGCGCTGGTATTATCGCTGCTTCATTATTTAGTGTGCTCTTAACTTTCCTAGTTTTAGACTGGCAAATTGCACTATCTATGATTGGTATTTGTATCTTATCAAGAGTGCTATTAGGTCAGTTTGTACGCTTAAGAAGACTAAGTAGCTCTGAGGATCTTGTATGTGGTGCAGCCTTAATTACACTAATCATGCTAATGCTTGATTTGTGTTTTGCAGGAAAGTCTTTACCAATCTTAAGTGCATTATTTTAATCAGTTAATTACAGACTTAAGATCACTTTGATGCCACCAACCAATCTATTACATTAAGGATCTTAATGCCATCATAATTGGTCTCAAGCCCAAGATTTAGTGCTAATACAAATTTTGGGTAATTGTCTTTAACCTTTTTTAGAGGAGCTAACTCTCTTTGAGTAACTGAAGATATAGACATATCGTCAGTTACTTGGATATATAATTTCTCATCAGCCTTTTGGGCAATAAAATCAATTTCTAAGTTATCTATTTTACCAATGGCAACATCATAGCCGCGTCTTAACAACTCTAGATAAACTATATTCTCAAGCACATGCCCTATATCCCGGTTTCGATAACCTAACAGAAGATTTCTAAAACCAAGATCTACAATGTAGTACTTACCTAAAGTTTTTAAATACTCTTTTCCTTTAATATCAAATCTTTTGATTTCATAGAAAAAGAAAGATTCAAGCAATGAGTTTACGTAATACTGCAATTTGTGGACACTTACTTTGCCTTTAGTTTTAACATCTTCCAATAACCCTTCATTTGAAAGTGTATTACCAATTGACGATAAAGACACATTATTGCCAATGTTGTCAGATAAAAACATTACAATCTTTTTTAGCAAAACAGAATCATTGATAGGACCTTTTTCTCTTAAATTAGCAAGATCCAAGATATCTCTTACGATTATGGTCGAGAAAACGCTATCTAAAAGCATTAAAGATTTTTCTTGATCTAAACCAAGTTCTGTAATACCTGGCATTCCTCCAAACTTCAAGTAAGAGTTAAAAACTTCTTTTAGAGGATATTTTGAGCCACTACTATCCTCAGCATAAGTTCTCTTATCGCCAAGAGCTCCAACCTCTGTTTTTAAGCTTAAATCATTAAAATCAATAAATTCTACAAAGGACAGTGGCAACATTTTTATCTCAACACAGCGTCCAGATAAATATGTAGCATATTCAGAGGATAAGAGGTAAGCATTTGATCCTGTGATATAGATATCGCAGTTAAAATCCACTCTAAATGCGTTAATGGCATTTTCCCAATTTTTTACTCTTTGTACTTCATCAAAGAACAAGTACATTCTTTTGCCAGCTACGATGCGTTCTTTAACATAGTTGTATAGTTTTGTACTGTTAAACTCAACAAATTCAAAGGATTCAAAATTCACATAGAGGATCTGAGATGATAGAACTCCATTCTGTTTTAAATGCTCAATCATAAGTTTTAACAGGCTTGATTTTCCGCATCGTCTAATACCAGTAATAACTTTAACTGGTTCTGTATCTTTAAAACCAATTAGTTTGTTTAAGTAATTTGGTCTAGTTTTAAGCTTAGAGGTAATCATGATAAAGTAAGCTCCTTTTTATGTAAGTATAGAGCAGTTACATGCTTTTGCAATTTTTATTAAAAACTACAATTGAATGATAAGTTATTTACTTTTTCGTTAGAATACAAAACATAAAATTGACTTTATTTAAGATATTATCAAATATTGCTTAATTATTTAAGTTTTTGCAAATTTTAACAAAATAAATGATATTCATGTATTATGTACAAAAAAGAGCGATTTAAAACATTAACAAGATAGAAAAGAGAGTGTTACAGCGTAAAATCACTTTAAAGAACTGTGTGTTATTTTGACAATCTTCTCAATTCATATAGTGTTCTGCATGAGGAATAATTATGGCTACTACAAAAATAAACTTTCAAGTTGACACAGAGGTAAAAAATCAAAGTGAAGCAATATTTAGTCAATTAGGTTTAAATCTTTCAACAGCCTTAAATATCTTTTTAAGACAAGCCATTCGAGTTGGAGGTTTTCCTTTTGAAGTTCGTCTTGAACAACCAAACAGCGATACTGTTGAAGCTATAAAGGAATCTGAAATATTGCTTCAAGATCCAGCAGCAAAACGTTATGCAGATGTTGAGAATGCGCTTAAAGATTTAAATAAGTGAATCAATCAATATAACTTTTCTTACAAGTTTGTAAATCTTGAGGCTCTAAGCTTAATACCATTACTAATCTCCTGATAGATTGAGCTAGGATATTCTTCTGACAATTTAGCTTGTAGAGGATCAATCTTATCTAAGACTTTAGATGCAACCTTGGTAAGCTCAGCTTTTACTAGCCTTTTGCTTAATTGAACTTCTTCAGCAAGATCAAAAAAGTGCTTTGCAGTTAAAAATTTAAAATCTATATGATTGCTAATTTTCATAGCCATTCTTGGTTTAATTTTTTTATACACCACGGTTGCTAAAAGATCATAGCTTGGTGCAAGTCTTGGTCCTTCATTGGTCTGACTACTCTCCATAGCAAGCCATGGAGGTTCTTACCTGATGACATTCTGCTGTAGACTTACATCATTTTCAGACTTGGGAACTACAGTTTTTTCTGT
>CACZXZ010000055.1 GCA_902785325.1 uncultured Succinivibrio sp.
CGAGACGATCTTAAAAAGCCTTCCTTATCAGCATCTAAGATGGCAACTAAGGATACTTCTGGCATATCTAAGCCTTCACGTAATAGGTTAATACCAATTAGAGCATCAAATTCACCTAAGCGTAAATCACGGATAATGTCCATGCGTTCTACAGCATCAATATCAGAGTGTAAGTATCTAACCTTAAGACCGTGATCGCTTAAATAGGAGGTAAGCTCTTCTGCCATCTTTTTAGTAAGAGTGGTAATTAAAACTCTTTCATTATTTTTAGCACAAGCTCTAATCTCACTCATGACATCGTCAACTTGATTAGCAACAGGTCTTACCTCAATAATAGGATCTAAAAGACCTGTAGGTCTTATGATCTGCTCTACAACCTGACTTGATTCTTTAAGCTCAAGATCAGCAGGTGTTGCTGATACATATAAAGTTTTTGGCTGTAACTTTCTAAACTCGTCAAAAGTTAAAGGACGATTGTCAAAAGCTGAAGGTAATCTAAATCCAAAATTAACCAAACTTTCTTTTCTTGAGTGATCTCCCTTATACATAGCGCCAATTTGTGGCACTGTAACGTGGGATTCATCAATGATTAAAAGACCATCTTTTGGTAAATAGTCAAACAAACAAGGTGGTGGTTCTCCTTCTTTGCGACCTGTTAAGTAGCGGGAGTAATTCTCAATACCAGAGCAATAACCTAATTCATTGATCATCTCAATATCGTAGGTAGTGCGTTCTCTAATTCTTTGCTCTTCTAATAACTTGTGCTGACTTAAAAAGAAATCACAGCGATCTTTAAGCTCTTCTTTAATTTGCTCTACCGCATTATCAAGCACACTCTTTGGAGTTACATAGTGGGTTTTAGGAAAGATAGTAACTCTTGGTAACTCACTAATAGTTTGACCTGTTAGCGGATCAAAGCTTTTAATAGACTCAATCTCGTCGTCAAATAATTCAAGTCTAATTGCATATCCATCAGCATCGGATGGATAAATGTCAATGACATCACCACGTACTCTAAAGGTAGATCTTGCAAAGCCTAAATCATTACGGCTATATTGCAAGGAGGATAATCTTTTAGTGATTTGCTCTTGGGTAATTTGCTCGCCACGGGAGACATGTAGCATCATTTTTAAGTAAGTTTCAGGCTCACCTAAACCGTAGATTGCAGAAACTGAGCAGACTACAATTACGTCTTTACGCTCCATTAAAGCTTTAGTTGCAGATAGTCTCATCTGATCGATATGATCATTTACACTTGCATCTTTTTCAATGAAAGTATCTGAGGCTGCTACATAAGCCTCTGGCTGATAGTAGTCGTAATAAGAAACGAAGTATTCCACGGCATTTTCAGGGAAAAATTCTTTCATCTCACCATACAACTGCGCAGCTAGGGTTTTATTGTGAGACAGAATCATGGTTGGGCGATTGAGTTTTGCAATCACGTTAGCCATGGTAAAGGTTTTACCAGAGCCTGTAACACCAAGTAGAGTTTGGAATTTGTCGCCACGAGAAAAACCGTCCACTAACTTTTCAATAGCTTGTGGCTGATCACCTGTAGGTGCAAATTGAGAATGTAATTTAAACAATGCCATTTTTAGTATTATTTTGAGAAAAGCTGATAATTCTTGATGGCAACATCCACCATAAATTCAATCACACTGTTAAGATCGTCCTCATCAAGCTCTGCTTCAATATCTACCTTTGAAACTTCACTAATAGTATTTAAATCAGCTAAAGCTTCTTGAGAAGATACTTTTTCTAAAGAGCCATCTTCTTTACTTACAGTCAAACCTAAACTTAAACCATAAGAAAGATCCGCTAATACTTGTAGTCTTTGTTTTTTGTCTACACTACTACCTGGGAAACAGAAAAGATCTTGAGAGGCGTTATCAAGTTTATCTTTAATATCTAAACCTAAATTAGTAAGAGTAGCTACCACAGCTCCAGGCAAGGGTTGATTGTCATTTAAAAGGTTTGAGAATACATTGTTATAAATTCTAGAACCTGGCTCTACACCTTTTGCAATAATGCCAATTGCTAAAGCAAACCAAGAAAAAGGTGTCTCAGTAATTCCTGATTGAGTTAACTCTTTTAATACCTTTTCATAGTTACTATTTTGTGTGCTCATAATAATCCTTAGGAAAAATAAAGGAATAAAAATTTTTTATTCACTTAAAGACAAATTTTTTTAATTATAGATTATAATAGCTAAACCTTATTTTTGTCACCTTTGACTTACGTCTTACGGTGAGTTGCTTTTTTACAAATGGAATTTAAAGATGCATCCAATGCTTAATATTGCAGCTCGTGCTGCACGTACAGCTGGTAACTTAATTGCTCGCAATATCGGCCAACAAGGTAACTTTGAAGTAGCTACTAAGAACAAGGACGATCTTGTAACCTCAATTGACAAGCAATGCGAGAAAGTGGTTGCTGATACACTTTTAAAGGCTTATAGAGATCACTGCATTCTTGGTGAAGAAGGTGGTGTTATTGGTAATCCTGATTCAGAGTACCAATGGGTAGTTGATCCTATCGATGGCACAACTAATTTTGTGCAAGGCATCGCTCATTGCGCTGTTTCTATTGCTTTACGTCACAACGGTAAGACTGAAGTTGGTGTTGTATTTGATCCTATTCTAAACGAGATGTTTACCGCAGCTCGTGGTGAAGGTGCATTTTTAAATGGTCATAGAATTCGCGTTGGTCAACGTGATTCTCTAGATGGCTCTATTATTGGTACTGCTTTCCCAACTAGATACCGCGATAGAATGCCTGCTTATCTTGAATTATTCACTCGCTTAATCTCAAATTGTGCTGATATCCGTCGTAGCGGAAGCGCAAGCTTAGACTTATGCTATGTAGCTTGTGGTCGTTTTGATGGTTACTTAGAGCAAGGCTTAAAGCAGTGGGATTTTGCTGCAGGCGATCTAATTGTGCGTGAAGCTGGTGGTTTAGTAACTGACTTTACTGGTGAGCCAAGCTATGTTAAGTCTGGTAACATCGTAGCTGCAAATCCTAAGGTATTACGCTCCTTATTAAAGATTTGCGATGTTCAAAACTTACCTGCAATTTTACGTTAATTAAAAAATTAAGCTCTAGCCTAAGCTAGAGCTTTTAACTTATTTGTTCTTTGTCTTTGCTAAGAAGAAATAAGGTGCTGCCACAAAAAGACACCCACCTACAATATTACCTAAAGTTACAAATACAAATTGTCTTGCAATATTAGTAGCTTCAAAAATAGGTAAACTCTCTTGATTGCACAATAAACCAGCGCCTATGTAGAACATGTTGGCAATAGAGTGCTCATAGCCACATATTACGAATAAGAATACAGGCACAAAGATTAGGTAAATCTTATCTAAAGTATTAGGTGCCTTAAAGGACATAAAGACAGCTAAGCACACTAACCAATTACAAATGATGCCTCTAAAAAAGCAAGCTTCATTAGATAACTCTAATTTAGCTTTGGTAATTTTTACTAGAGCTTGAGCTAGATTACCGCTATCTAAAAAGAACATGCCTGAATAAAAGAGCATTAAAGAAACACAAATTGATCCTATAAAATTACCAATGTAAACAAAGAACCAATTGTTTAATAACTTTGATACTTTAACTTTGCCTTGGAAAGTTTGAGCAATTAAAAGGGAATTACCTGTGAATAGCTCACCACCTGCAATAGAGATCATGACTAATCCGCATGGGAAGATTATGGCTGCTATAAGTTTTGATAAACCAAAATTGTCGACACTAAAACTTGCTACCACGGAGGCAAAACCTGCTAGAGCAATATAGGCACCAGCTAAAGCTGCAAGTACCATAACTTTGCGTAGGGGAAGAGCTGCTTTGTTTTGCAAAGCAACTGAGAGAGGACCTAACATAAAACCTCAAAAATGTTGGAAATAAAAACAACAAAGCCCCATTTTGCAATGAGGCTTAATAGAAAACTAATACAATTACTTAGTTAAGTAATCAGTTACATTCTTTTCGATGCGCTTGTTTAGATCTTCACCGTCAGCTTTTACAAACTTCTCACCGGTGATGTGCTCGAATAATTCGATGTAACGATCAGAAATTGATTTTACGATTTCAGGTGTCATCTCAGGAACTTTCTGACCTGCTTTACCTTGGAAACCGTTGTCCATTAACCACTCACGAACAAATTCTTTAGATAATTGTTTTTGTGGCTCGCCCTTTTCAAAGCGCTCTTGATAACCTTCCTCGTAGAAGTAACGGCTTGAATCAGGAGTGTGGATTTCGTCCATTAAGTAAATCTTACCGTCGTGCTTACCGAACTCATACTTAGTATCAACTAGGATTAAACCACGCTTATGAGCAATCTCAGTACCACGCTTGAATAGAGCTAGAGTGTATTTTTCTAGTAACTCGTACTCTTCTTTAGTAGCTAAACCTTTTGCTAAGATTTCTTCTTTAGAGATATCTTCATCATGAGTACCGATTTCACCTTTGGTAGTAGGAGTGATGATAGGCTCATCAAACTTTTGATTCTCTCTCATGCCTTCTGGAAGTTTTACACCGCAGATCTCTCTTACGCCACTCTTGTAAGCACGCCATGCGCTACCACATAAGTAACCACGAACGATCATTTCAACAGGGAAACCTTGGCACATTACACCAACAGTTACCATTGGATCTGGTGTTGCTAATTTCCAGTTAGGGCAAATATCAGTAGTTGCATCTAAAAACTTAGCAGCAATCTGATTTAACATTTGGCCTTTGTAAGGAATACCTTCAGGTAAAATTACGTCAAAAGCAGAAATTCTGTCTGATGCAACCATTACTAACTTTTCATTGTTAATGTTGTAAACATCACGAACCTTTCCGTGGTAAACGCTCTTTTGACCAGGGAAGTTATAATCAGTTTTTGTTAATGCATTACTCATGATTTTTAACCTAAAAAAGAATAAGATTTTAAAAAGATGTGCACATTATACAGCTTTAATTTGTTTCACAACAAGAAAAAATAATGTGCTCTAATCTAGAACATAAAAACTAGTGTGAACGCTTATAAACTTGCGATAAATACTTTGGTTTATTGCCATATACATCCTTTAATTGACTTAAAAAGACTTCAGCTGTAGCTAAGCTGTCAACTAAAGCATTGTGCGCATCATATTCTGGCAAGCCTCTTTTTTGTCTTATAGCACTTAGTCTTAGATCTTGTTTACCACTGCTATGCTCTGTAAGTTTTCTTTCAATATTCATAGTGTCTAGCACTATAAATGGTAGCGGAGCTCTTGGTTTTAGATTTAAAGCCTGCTTTATAAAATTAGTTTCAATAAATTGGCAATGAACTAGTACTACTTTGCCACTTATCTTATCTAATAAATCTTTTATAGCTACCTTAGGATCTTTACCTTGTTGCAATTGCTCAGGGGTAATTTGATTGATGACAGCAGAATCCTTTTTTATATATTTAGAGTTATTTACGTAGTAATGAAAGGAGGTTTGAAAGTCGATAACTCCTTTTACAATCGAAATACCACCCATTGATAGAATGTAATCTTCCTTTGGATTGATTCCCGTTGTTTCAAAATCTAGGGAGATAATCTCTAAATCTTTTAATAAGGAGCTAGCACTTGGTAGCTCTTTAAAATAATAAGATTTAAGCTCATTAGGGCATTTTTTTGAGTCTGCAAACTTATGGCATTTATGCTCAAGTCTTTTGGTAACATCAAGAAGCTTAAGCATGGTTAGATACCTCTGCCAGGAGCAAATCTAAATTGAGCTGCCTTTTGATGTTTTGCAATAATTCTAAAGGCATCCCTTAAATGATTTCTCTCAAATTGAGTTAAATCGTCAGGATTTAGATTATTAGTAAGTGGTAGATTATGATTTATAGCATGCAATTGATGCTTAAATCTTACATGGTTTAAGAAGGTATAAGCCTCTTTTAATTCTTTAAAATCGTCTTCTTTAATTAAGTCTGCTTGCATAGCTGCTGTTAACCTATCATAGGTGTCAGTGGCGATAGTTTTAGCTGCAATACCGTAAACTCTAGCAAGTTCAATAATCAAATTGATAGCTTGCTTTTTAATATTAAGATAAGGTTTGTTGTCACCATCTTTAGTGAGCACAAATTGTCTGAAAGTGCCAAGTGGTGGAGCTACAGCAAGGGAGATACTTACTAAGGTAGCTAAGAAGCGACGATTTTCATTAGCGGTTTTAATTAAATGCTCGCGAAGCTCTTTTACTAACAATTTGTCGCCAAACAAGCAACGCATATCAAGAAAAACTGAACTTGAGAGGATAGCATCCTCTGTAGTATTAGCAATCCAAGAGCTGTAGTACTCTTTCCATTGAGATAGACTAGTACACCAACGCGGATTTGAAGCCATGAAGTTACCTTCACATAAAGTGTAACCACATTTATCAAGATCCTGCGTAACAATGGTTGCTAGCTTTTCAAAGTATTCTTTATCTGAAGGCTTTTCTATAGGCTGTCTTGTAATAATACAGTTGTCTTGATCGGATAAAAATTGCACTTCACTTCTAGCTAAAGATCCTGCTGCTACAAAGGCATAATCAATAGGAGGCATGCCTAATTGCTTTTCAGCAAGTTGAATGCAAGCTATAGTAAAGCTATCTGCAATATGACTCATTACCTTTTGGATAGTATGAGGTTTTACATTAGTTTGAACTAAAGTTTTAAAGATCTCTTGTTTTTGATGACTTAACTCTACAAGTTTCTCAACTGTTTTTGCTCGATTGATTTCTTGGCATAAGTAAACTGCCTGCAATTGAGAATTCTGTAACAGACTAGTTGTAGATACACTACCGTAAATCTTTCCATCCTTAATTACAGGTAGGTTTTTGATGTTGTACATCACCATGATTTCAAGGGCATCAAAAACGGTATTTTTAGCATCTATAGTGGTTACATCGGTAGTCATGATCTTACTTATAGGATCATGAATATCCATGTTCTTAGCCACTGCTTTTAAGGTGATATCTGATTTAGTTACAATACCTTCTAAGGTATCCCCATTCATTACCATCGCCAAATCGGTGTTCTTTTCACCTAATTTAACTGCAGTCTGACAAATACTTGTATCAGCATCAACTATAGCTAGCTCTTTTGAGCAAACATTTTCAATAAGCTTATTTGCTGATCCTTTTTCGTTGGCATTTAGTTCATCAGCATAGTTATGGGAGGAGGATAATCTTACCCATTCTTTTGCGTTAAAGTATTGACCTACAGCTTGATTTTTTTCAATTAAAAAGTTTAAAACATTTTTTGGTAATAAGTAGAGTAGGGTGTTTTCAAGAAAGATTACTTTATAGTCACTAGTACCAACCTTATCTATTTGGGTGTAACCAAAAGTGTCACCTGCACTATAACGAGCGCGTAGAGTATTGTCTTTATTTCTTTGCTCTACTACACCAGTTCTAATCATAAAAAGACCAGCACCAGCTAATTGCTCATCTTCAAGCACATCACCTACACTGTGGTAAGAGATTTGAATTTTAGTGGCAGTAGCATCTTTTTCTAGAGCACTTAATTGAGAAAAAGGATAAGTATTAGAAATAAATTCATAGATATTAGGTAGTAAAGAAGTGTCCATACAGCAAAATCATCCCAAAAGCTTAACTACTTTAGGAGACTAGTATAGCCATTTGAAAACGCTTACGGTAAGGTGTAGACAAGAGAATTTGTAATTTGTGTGCTAGGTTTTGTTTTTTAGATAATAAAACCATAAGCGCAAGGCTTATGGTTTTAAAAATGAGAGGTAATTAGATTAAATTACAGTTTACTGCTCAATAAATGGATCACCTGAACGTTGAGTATCGATGATCTTAGTAGCTGCAGTTGCGGTGTTACCATTTAAACCGCCAGCTCTGTTAGCAACTTGTAAAGCTGCACCTTTATCAAAATCACGACCTGTAGGAACGTTTGAGTAATCAACGTTTTCAACTGTAGGCTCTGAGATGCCTTCAATACCCTCAAGTTTAACTTGAGAAGTGCCTGCAATCTTATCAGAGTGACTAAAGTCTTCTAAACCGTCAAAAGATCTTGAAGCTGGAGTATTTGTAAAATCTACATCATACTCAGTACCTTGGCCCATACCCTCTTCAGTGAAAGTCATAGGCTTTGGAGTGTAAGGTGCTACCTTAGCAATCTTTGATACAGGCTCTTTTGCTTTAGGTGGAGTACTAATTCTCTTTGGTTTAGCACTTGCCTTTGGCTCTGTGCGAGTATCTGCTACAGCTTGATTCTCTTTTGCATTCTTACGCTGACGAGGCTCTTTAGCTACTTTAGTTTCACGAGCTTGCTCTTTATTAGCTACAGCTTCTTCGTTTACTTTTTTATTACGATTTTGCTTGGTAGCCTTTGGTGCACGCTCAGTGTCCAAAGCTTTGTTACGCTCAGGACGCTCTGCCTTTTCAGCTTTAGCTTGGCGAGAATTTGCATTCTTTGCATTCTTGCCGTTACGGTTTTTACCGTTCTCGTTGCGGTTTCTGTTTTGGTTGCGTTTTTGACCGTTACCCTTTGAAGAACCTTTTTTATCGTTCTTCTTAGGCTTATTGCCAAATAGTGAACCAAATAGAGACTTGATAGCACCAACTAATGAAGCACCTTCTTGAGCGTTCTTCTTAATCTTTGGATTTTCTTTCTTCTTAGGTGCAACCTTTGGAGTTGACATAGTTGAAGATAGAATATCAGCGTTGATAGCTGGAGCATCAGTATTAGCTTCATCCACGCTAGCATTCTTAACTACTTTCTTTAAGAATGGATTCTCAAGGAAGTTTTCAGCTTGCTCGCGATTGTCTTTATCAAGCTCTCTTAGAACTTCTAAGCTATTGATATTGCTTTCTTTAGCTACAGGAGTTTGCACGCAACGATTTACTTGGTATTCCTGAGGCATGTAAGTCTTTTCAGGAATAATAGTAATTCTTGTGTTGGTACGCTCTTCAATAGCAGCTAAGGCTGCACGCTTCTCATTTAGAATGAAGGTTGCAGCTTCTACTGAAGCAATAGCAAATACGTCACCTGCGTTCTCTTTGTGAGCCTCTTCCTCAATTAGTCTTAGAATTGATAAAGCTAATGAAGAGGTATCACGGCAAGTACCTTGTCCGTTACACATTGGGCAAACGTGAGAACTGCTTTCCTCTAGAGATGGACGTAATCTTTGACGAGACATTTCTAGAAGACCAAAGCGGGACAAGCGGCTAAATTGAATTCTAGCTCTATCTTGTCTTACAGCTTCGCGCATTCTGTTTTCAATTTCGCGCTGATTCTTAAGTGGAGTCATATCGATAAAATCGATAACAACAAGACCACCCACATCGCGCAATCTTAATTGACGAGCAATTTCCTCAGCAGCTTCAATATTTGTTTGAAGTGCTGTTTCCTCAATATCACCGCCACGAGTGGCTTTAGCTGAGTTTACATCGATAGAAGTTAAAGCTTCGGTTGGATCAATTACGATAGCACCACCAGATGGAAGTCTTACCTCACGCTTATAAGCTGTGTCGATTTGACTTTCAATTTGGAATTTACTAAATAGAGGAATATCGCCATTGTATAAGTGAACTTTTGAAGCAAACTCTGGGCGAACAAGCTCAATGTAATGTAAAATTTGGTTGAAAGCATCAGTGCTATCAACAAGAATTTCGCCGATATCAGGTCTTAAGTAATCACGAATTGCTCTTAGGGCAATATTAGATTCTTGGTGGATTAAGAAAGGAGCAGGTCTTTCTTTAGCAGCTTGCTTAATCATTGCCCAAAGCTTAGTTAGGATAGATAAGTCCCACTCAAGTTCTTCAGCACTCTTACCAACACCTGCAGTACGAACAATAACACCCATTCCCTCAGGAATAGTTAAGCCTTTTAAAGCAGCCTTAAGTTCTGTTCTATCCTCACCTTCAATACGGCGAGAAATACCACCAGCACGAGGGTTATTTGGCATTAAAACTAAATAACTACCAGCTAAAGATACAAAAGTAGTTAAAGCAGCACCTTTTAAGCCTCGTTCTTCTTTTTCAATCTGAACGATAACTTCAGTACCTTCTTTTAGAGCAGAACGAACTTGTGCGTGATCGCTAAAATTAGTACCAGCAGGGTAGTATTCACGAGCAATTTCTTTTAATGGAAGAAAGCCATGTCTATCTACACCATAATCTACGAATGCAGCCTCTAAACTAGGCTCAATTCTAGTAATGGTACCTTTGTAAATATTAGCTTTTTTGTTGGCATGCTGTGGGGATTCAATGTCAAGATCATACAGCTTTTGACCATCAACAAGAGCAACACGAACTTCTTCAAGTTGAGTTGCGTTAATAAGCATTCTCTTCACGAGAAAAATTCCTATTTTTAGGTTTCTAAAACATATAAAAAAGCTAGGAGCCTATTCTAGGTATAACCTAGCCCCTAAATGCTATATAGAAACAAGTTTTTAATAACACCATTTAAAAGTGCGCGCCAAACTTTCTTAAAAAGAGGGGGCTTTTAATGGCAACCTTAATCTTTCGTCTTTATCAAGAATTTATTGGGGATTAGACCAAACTAAAAACTGACGCAAGGCATCCCTTGCAGACTTAGGATTAGCAATTGTAAGTAGAAATCATGAACAATAGCGATTACCGTACTTACAGGCTCTATATTATGCCATAAAGTGATTATAAGAACTTAGAAAATTTGTAAATTCTGTTGCACAGAACCAAAAATAATCGCTATGAGAGTTGTTTAAGATTAAATTGTAAAGTCTAATTTACAATTAATCTTGAATATCATAATTGCAAATGTGCAGTGATGATCCTGTTTTAACTTCTTCAAAACCTAATTTTTTATAGAAAGGAACGTTATAAAACAGTGGCGAAAGCCCCACAGCTTGCTGTGGGGATGTAAGCCACAAAATGCTCTTTACAAAGATAAATAAATATTATATGCTATACATAAATTACATTGTATTAGATTGATTTTGTAATTGTTAAAACTAAATTTAATATTTTGTAATACG
>CACZXZ010000056.1 GCA_902785325.1 uncultured Succinivibrio sp.
ATTAAAGCAGAATTCCTTTGATTTAACCATGAAAGATTTAGATACCCTTGAATGCATTAAGGATGGTGACAATATTATTCCAACCACCAACCTGCTACAGAGCCACGACAATCTATTTAAAGCAATGGGAATTGATCCTATCGATTTAAGAAACTCTAAGTTGAAGCAAAGTTGCCTTGAAGATGGCTTTGGCGACTAGCTGTAATGATGGGAACTGTACTGGATAGTGTAAGATTAAAACCGAGATCTTAGGGATATTAAACGTGGAATAATTGAATGGCCTATCTGTGGATGTCCTGGCACTTCTGCTATTACTCATCCTGTGAATAAAGCGTGCCAGGCTCTGTTGTGTTTATTGTATGTTTTGGGTAATGTTTTGTAAAGATATTTTTTGGGAATTTTTTATTTATAGCTCTAATTTATTAAGAAATGTTTCTATAAAAGCAACATCTTTTGAAAACTAATGTTCCGTTCTAGCATTTTTATCGCATTCATATATCTTAGATGAGTATCATTGCTTCCATATTGATATTTCTTTCCAATTATCAGGAAATCCCATATCTTTAGTGTCAATTTTTCTTTTTTCAATTTCTTGAGTAATTTGATTTACAAATTCTTTTCCACTATTGTTGTATTGATTTATGCAAAAGAATAAAGTTGTAAGAGGATTATATATTCTGAAATCCTCCTTTGTATCGTCTACTTTAGATTCATAATTTAGCAACTTATAAAGTTGACTATTCTCACTTACTTGCTTTTGCGGAGCTTTAATTGCTCTGTTCCATAATCTACAGTTGTGAGCGCAAATATTTCTTATATAAGAGATTGATTTTAAAAAAACTGTCATATCAGATGATGTCAAATCAAAATTTCGCGATATTTTAATTTTATCCTCCGGTCTCTTTAAATTTGAATACCACTTGCTTATTTCTCCTAAGGTCATAAGTTCAACCGCGACCCAAATAGGAGGAAGTTCTTCTTTGTATTTCTTTCTAAAATGATTGGCAAATTCCTCTCTAGAATTATCAAAACTCATTTTTAGCATTTCTAAAGAATTATGATAGAAGTCTTTATTTTTAAATAAGTTAGATCTTAATAGGACAAACGGATCAGAGTATTTTACGCTCAAGTAATTAGCAAAGATGGTTTTAAAATAAACTTCAAAAAATGAAATAGCACTAAATACAATTGATCTTAAATTTCTATCAAAATAGTAAATATTTAAAACATCATCAATCGTTGTATCTTCGATAAAGTTATGCTTATTTTTATCTTTATAAAAGGGAATCCAATAAGGCGTAAGATGGTAGTAGCCAATTACAGACAACTTTTTTGCTACCTCGTATCTATTTGAGACATTAAGACCTTTTCCAAGCAATTTATCTACTTGCTCTAAAAAGGTAGTTGGGGATTTTTGAAACGGAATTTTAATAGATCCATTTGATGATAATTTTGAATTTCTCATTTTGAAAAATATATCCTGGCAGCTCTATCGGAATCTCTTGTAAATAAAAGTGCCAGGATCAATTAGTTTAAATGCAGCCAATATTAAGAATTAATGTAATAAAACGAGGAAGTTAACTTTTCGAAAGATTTGCTACAGCTAAGTCAACTTGCTTTACAAACTCACTCTTAGGATTGATATCACCATTGATGTAGTCTAAGAAAGCTTCAACTTCAGGATTTAAATCCTGCTCTACTTTTTTACCTTTAGCACTTAAATAGAATTGGTAAAGTCCATCATCATAGGTAATCTCTGGCTCATACTTATCTCTAAAGATAAAAGAATACAATCGTCTTTCACCACCATATAATGCATTTGGACTGACAGCTACCAGGTAATTCAATGGAAAATCACTAGGATCACAACTTTTATTAACCGCACCTAAGCAAATAAGTTCATCCATATATCTTAAGCGCATAGCTATAGTTTTTTCTTTCTCACAGGTTAGGCAAATACCAAAGGCTGCTTTACTCTTTTTCTTATCATCAAGAGTAGCTTCAAAACGCACACCAGGAAAGACAAGAGTTGCAAGTTTGCCAGGCTCATTCTTTTGATTTACTAGCTTAAAATCAAGAAACTTAAGCTTTAAAAACTTCTCAAAAAAAGTTTTTGCAATTTCTTCATTTGAAAAAACTTGATTAAACACAGCTTCATTTCTGATGCCATCTGTTAACTTAACATCTTTGTTAGTCATGCTATTTTCTCCATAAAGGTAATTTTAAGGTTGTTAGTATCTCTGTTATGTTTGTATGATTTATTAAATTGAAAAAGTCAGGCGCCTTCCCATCACTCTAAAAGCTCTATCAAAAAAGTCTAAATTAGTAGTCTTTTTAAAGCTTAAGAAACTTGAGATCCGTTGTGGTGGAATGTTCAAGTCTTTTGCGAGATCTGACTTTCTATAGCGATTTTTCTGCATACTATTTAGTAAAAGGATCTTAAGTTGTACGTCTAGTGGAACTTCTACTATAAGATCACCTGTTAAAGCCTTTTCAGGCTTTGGTATAAGACAGCACTCTGCACTTAGCTGATTTAAAACCTCTACCAAAAATGAATACAACTTGGATTTAGCTTGTTCTAAATTGTCAGCGGTAAAAGTCTTTTCTTCCCAGTTTCGAAAATGAATAGTTACTCCATGCTCAGAATTTAGCTGACAGTAAGCTGGATATTCAGAAAAAACTAAAGTATTCAATTTATGATCCTTAAGCTAAAGTGCTAATCCCGAGTTTTGTTTGAAGGTTCACCTGCAGGAGCTACTTGGTTTATTACGTATTCTTCTAACAGTAATTGCTCTTCTTGTAGTTGACCTGCATTAGTTATCGTTTTATTGATAACCTCACTCTTTTTAAGATCAGTTCTTGAGATTATTGATGAAAGGTTTTCAAGTTTAAATAAGCCTAAATCGTCTTTAGTTAGGATATTTACATAATCATTTCGATTAAGTGAATCTAAACCTTGTAAATAATGAGTAGTAAAAATAAGACTTGCACCAAATAAATTGGTTTTAGCCTGAAGAAATAAACTTACGAGAACTTTTACAAGCTCTTTATTTAAGTGGGCATCAAGATCATCAATGATTAAAAGCCCTCCATGCTTTAGCACTTTGATGGCATAGTCAAAATACAGGATACCTAATATTACGCCTTTAGATAAAACTGGAGTTAAGCAATCTAAAGTTACATGTACAGGATTATTTTGATTAGAGAATTTTATTACTACACTACAATCCTCTTTAATCGATATCCTCTCAAGATTAGGATCTACAAGCTTTAGAATATCATATGAGATCTCGCCTACTGGAAAGTTTAATAAAGCATTGTTATGGACAAAAGCTTTAGAAACTATTTTAAGTTGATGAGCCTTAAGGTAATTTGCTACCGCACCTACATCTTGAGGCGAATTGTCATTTGAAGTAGCTAAAGACAATGCTTTAGCATTGTCAAAGTCAAATAGTTGCTTTTTAGAACGCACCACAGAAGCTTTTTTAGTAAATAAAGCTTCATTAGAAATCTGGTAATTTACTTCATTGAAGACGTTTAAGTACTTATAAATCAAAAGCTCATATTTTACAATCTCATTTGCTTGTCGATTACTAAAGTAAACTGTAAGCTTTAGTTTGTCTTTTATAAGCTCACTATAAAAGAGATTATTGATGCTTTTACCTGAAAGTAAATCTAACACCAAGGCTATAAGTTTCAAACTCAAGCTTTTACCCGATCCATTATTACCCACAAAAGCAGATACTGGTTTTAAATAGGCATTAGCGCATACATTATGTAAGGCACCAGGATCGTCTTTTTCAACCTGTTGTGAGGTTAAAAAACTAATTTCAAAAGGATTTTTAAATACAGTTGCATTTAAAGCTTCAATTTTAAGTAATTTCATATCAAATATTCAGTTTATTACATTTAATGTGTTAGATAATACATCATCCAACTATAAATAGCAATTATTAAACATCTTATTACATATAATTCGTTGTTTTAATTCTTTTAATATCTTTGAAAAATGCAATAAAAAAGGCTACTTTCTTTTGAAAAATAGCCTTTAAATCTAAAAGTTACTAAATTTTTTTAATTCCAGCCGGTAGCTTGTCTTAGACCATCAGCAATATCCGCTGCGGTTGGAACTACGGTTACACCAGCATCACGTAAAGCTTCTTGCTTTGCTTGAGCGGTAGCATTACCACCAGAGATAATAGCTCCAGCGTGTCCCATTCTTTGACCTTTTGGTGCTGAAATACCTGCAATGTAGGAAACTACAGGCTTAGTCATATGCTCTTTGATAAACTTAGCTGCATCTTGCTCTGCAGTACCACCAATCTCACCTACTAAGACCACAGCCTCAGTTTCAGGATCAGCTTCAAAACGCTTTAAGATATCCACAAAGTTTGAACCTTGGATAGGATCACCACCAATACCTACGCAAGTAGATTGACCAAAGCCAGCCTCAGAGGTTTCCTTTACTGCTTCATAAGTTAAAGTACCAGAGCGAGACACGATACCAACCTTACCCTTTTTAAAGATAGAGCCTGGCATAATACCTATCTTGCATTCATCAGGTGTTAAAACACCTGGGCAATTAGGTCCAATTAAAATGGTGTTGCTGCCCTCTAGCTTTGCCTTTACCTTTAGCATATCTAGTACAGGAATGCCTTCAGTAATACAAATAACTAATTCTAACTTAGCATCAATTGCCTCAAGAATTGAATCAGCTGCAAATGGTGGTGGAACCATCACCATTGATACAGTAGCACCAGTCTTTGCAACAGCTTCTTTTACTGTATTAAATACAGGTACTCCTAAGTGGGTGATACCACCTTTACCTGGGGTGACACCTGCTACTAACTTAGTACCATACTCAAGCATCTGCTCGCAGTGTTGTGTACCCTGAGAACCTGTAATACCTTGGCATAAAACCTTGGTGTCTTTGTTAATTAAAATACTCATGTTGTGCCACCTAATTACTCTTTGCTGCCTTAACTGCAAGAATTGCTGCCTGTCTTAGATCTCTTGCTGAAACAATATTTAGACCGCATTCATTTAAGATCTTCTCACCTAAGTGAGCTTGATTACCTTCAAGTCTTACTACTACAGGAACGTTGATCTTTATTTGCTCTACAGCACCTTTAATACCTTCTGCAATCATGTCACAACGCACGATACCACCGAAGATATTAACCATAATGCACTTTACATGAGGATCTTCTAAAATAACCTTGAAAGCTTCCATTACACGCTCTTTAGTTGCAGTACCACCTACATCTAGGAAGTTAGCAGGAGCGCCACCTAAATTCTTAATGATATCCATAGTGCCCATTGCTAAACCAGCACCGTTAACCATACAGCCAATATCACCTTCTAGTGGAACGTAACTAAAGCCAGCTGCTACTGCTCTTGCTACACGAGGATCTTCTTGTGAAGGATCATCTAATTGAGCAAGCTCTGGATGACGGTAGGTAGCATAAGGATCGGTATTGATTTTAGCATCACAGCAAAGTAAATCCCCTTCATTGGTTACAACTAAAGGGTTGATTTCAACTAAAGAGAGATCTTTTTGGATAAACATCTTGCAGATCCCTAAAAAGATCTTGGCAAATTGATTTACTTGCTTGCCTGTTAATCCTAGCTTATAAGCAAGCTCTCTGCCTTGGAAAGGTTGTGGACCTGTAAGATTATCAATTGCTACTTTAAAAATCTTCTCAGGATTAGTTACAGCAAGCTCCTCAATGGACATACCGCCAGAGGCTGAAGCAATAACAGTAAGATGTGCGTTAGTTCTGTCGATGGTTGCTGAAACGTATAATTCTTGTTTAATGGAGGTAGCTTTTTCAATGAGGATTCTGTTTACAGGCTTGCCGTGTGGACCTGATTGAGTGGTTACTAATCTTTGACCTAACCACTTAGCTGCAAAAGCTTCTGCTTGGGCTGGGGTATCTACAACAGCTACACCGCCTGCCTTACCACGGGCACCAGAATGAACCTGGCACTTTACTACAAATGGACCACCATCTAACTCATAGGCAGCCTTACCAATACCTGTTGCCTTTGTGCTTACAAAAAATGGAGCTACAGGTAAGCCATATTCCTTAAATATTTCCTTTGCCTGATATTCATGAATGTTCATTTCTTATCACCTAGTTTGTAATTTTGTTGACCTATTAAATAACAAAAGCCCCGAACCGTAAAGGGTCGGGGCTAATAAATTTTTCAACAAAAATGCTACAAATTTAGGCTAATTTTGTCCCTTATCTTGTTGAATTACAAGGTTAATTGCAGATTCATCGTACTCGATATCGCACAAATTTCTTGCACCAGAAGTGATCATAGAATCTAGCTTATTTTGTTTAAATTGCACTAATTGTGTGCGAATAAACTTAGCAAATTCTTCAGTCTCTTCATCCTTTGCAGTTTCTACTGATTTTAGAACAGCAAGTTTTACAACCTTATTATCATTTGCGATTACACCTGCATTTACCTTATCAGTAATTGCAAAGATGTTTAGGTTAAACATTGGGCTAAACTTGTTATCTGAACGTGCTACAGTAACATCTTTTGATACGGTGAAGTCATCATTCTCAGCTACAGTCTCACCCTTTGAAACCATTTGCTTAATCTCTTCTAAGATTGCCTTTTCTTTTTGTGCTACAGCATCAGCCTTAGCAAGCTCTAAAGCTTCGTCCTTTACAGTCTCAAATTTTTGTAATGCAGGCTCTTGATAGTCACTTACATTTAAAACAAAGCATGTTTTTGCATCAAGATTGATTACATTTGAGTTGATATGAGAGGTTCTATTGTTCTCACTGAAAGCAAGCTTTTGAACTTCAGGATTTGATAAAGGCCACTTTAAGGACTTATCACCTAATTTAACCTCACCAGATTGTAAAATTTGTGTATCAATAGCTTTAGCTGCAGCTTCTAGTGAATCTGGAGACTCATAAGAAACATCAGTTAAAGTAGCTGATTTTTGAGCATATAACTCTTGAGCTTTAGTCTCAATAAACTTAGCTTTAACTTCTTCTTTAATGTCAGCTAATTTTGGTGTGAAAGCATCAATAATCTTATCTAATCTTAAAATATGAGCACCATACTCATCTACAATAACTTTAGAGTATTGACCAACATCTTTTAAAGTAAATAATGCAATATCAAGATCTTTTGATAAGGAGCCCTTTTCAAGTTGACCTAAAGAGCCTTTTGAGTTCTTAAAGTCTTTATCATCTGAATACTTAAGACCAACTTTCTCAAAGTCGTGACCTGCAACTAACTGAGTTAAAGCTTCATTGGCCTTAGCTTCAAAATCAGGAGTTGTAGATTTGATTAAGATCTGTGAGCATTCACGTTTTTGTGGTACTTCAAAGTCTGACTGATTGTGATTAAAGTAATCAGCTAAAGCAGCTTCAGTTACCTCAACTTTTTCTTTTAACTTATCAACGCTTAAAACAATGTAGCTAAAAGATGCTGTTGCAGGCTTCATAAACTCTTTATGATTCTTATCATAATAAGCTTTAGCTTGCTCATCAGTAATGTTGATTTCTTTTGCAATCTTGCTTGAATTTGGAGTATAAACGTCAACTACTCTCTTTTGAGTAAATAATTTAGCTAACTCATCAATTTCATAAGGATAAGCAATAGCACCAGATCTAATGATAGGCATAATCAAAGTATCAGCTGCGATGCTAGTACGTAATTGCTGTGCATAGTAATCTGGAGATGATCCCATATTACGTACAGTAGCTAAGAATAAGTCGTTATTAAATTTACCATCTTTAAAGAAAGCTTTTTCCTGTCTAATAGTATCTTTAACTTGCTTATCACCAATACGAATACCCTGCTCGTAAGTTACGCTATTGATAGCTACATTATCGATGATACGCTCTAAAACTTGCAAACGTAGGGCTTTAACATAGTTAGGATCTTCAAGTAAGCTGTTTACTTGTGCGCCGTATTGACGTTGCATCATGCGAACTTGATCTTGGTATTGAGCATCCCATTGCTCCTTAGGAATTTTTATATCCCCAATCTCAACAGGATCTGTATTTAATCTTGGAATTAAATAATTACCTACACCTGCAAAAATAAAAGATAAAATAATAATCCAAAAGAGGATCTTAAATACCTTTCCGTGCGCACCTTCACGCAACTTATCTGTTAACATTTCTTGACTCCAAAGTTCATCTATGACGATGAACGTAACAAGTTTCAGCTCAAAGGCCGTTAATAATAATTCTTATAAAAGATCTAAAGTACCATTATACATTAAAATAGCATTCTAACTACAGCTTAGGGCTACACGCAAAAAAAATCCTCGAGCAAGTGTCGAGGACTTTTTTGCCAAAAGGCAAATTACTTGTTAACAGCATCCTTTAAAGGCTTACCAGCTCTGAATGCTGGAACGTTAACAGCTGGAATATTAACAATCTCGTTGGTACGTGGGTTGCGACCTTTACGTGCAGCTCTGTTACGTACTAAGAAAGAGCCAAAACCAATTAAGGTAACGCTATCACCACCAGCTAAAGCTTCCTTTACTGACTCTAAGAAAGCATTTACAGCTGCTGTAGAATCTTTGATAGTTAAACCTGACTTCTTTGCAATACTATCTACTAATTGACTTTTATTCACAATGCACTCCTAATTAGTTTGATAAAATTTCGCTTAAAAAGCGTAATCCATAACGGATTAAGGCTATTATGCACATCTTTTATTGCCACGTAATAAAGATATATACAAAAAATTGATCAAGGTCTTATTTTTTTTACTAATTTCGCCTTGTTTATCGCAATTAGCACCATCAAAAACCATAATTTCCAAAGTTTCTTTGCAAAAACATCTAATCAAAATATACACAATATTAACCTTTAAAGTACCTAATCAAATTTTATTAACTTACAGATTACTAACTTTTGTTTTTGAAAAGATCAAATGACAGACTTTTGAATTAGTGATTTTTAAATTGCGTGCTTTATTAAATATTGCTTTATTGTACTCTAGCAAAGAACACAGTAAGTTTTAAACAATTATTCCATGTAAAAAGTGTTAAATTAAACACTTTTACGTTGTAATAAATGTAATATTCTTACATTATTCATTGTAATTTATGTTTTAATCTACATTTTTTTATTGATATTTATGTCTTTTTTTAGCACTATAGCATTACTTATTCAACTCAAAGGAGTTTTCTATGTATAGAAATGCTATTGAACAATTAAAGCTATGGAAAGAAAGTAAAAATAGAAAGCCTCTTATCATTGAAGGTGCAAGACAAGTTGGAAAAACCTGGTTAATGCAAGAGTTTGGAAAAGTCGCCTTTGCTAATACTGTATATATCAATTTTGACTCTAATCCAAGAATGGAAAGGCTATTTTCAAGTAATTTAGATCCTCAAAAGTTAATTACAGGCATAGAGCTTTATGCTGAACAAAAAATATCACCTTCTAATACTCTATTGATATTTGATGAAGTTCAAGAAGTTCCAAAAGCATTAACCTCACTTAAGTATTTTTATGAAAATGCACCTGAATATCAGATTATTTGTGCTTGTTCCTTACCTGGTGTAGCTTTACATCAAGGAACCTCATTTCCTGTTGGAAAAGTTGATTTTTTAAATCTCTATCCACTATCTTTTAAAGAATTTTTATGTGCCATAGGTCAAGAGCGTTTTGCAAACTTACTTGATAGCCTCGATTTTGAGATGATTTCATGCTTTAAGGATACCTACATTGATTTCCTTAAAAATTACTATTTCACAGGTGGCATGCCTGAAGCAGTCAAAAGTTTTGTTGAGCATAGAGACTTTAATGAGGTTAGAAAAATTCATAATAAGATCCTAAAAGCTTATGAACAGGATTTTTCAAAACATGCTCCAAATGAAATTGTGCCAAGACTTCGAGCCTTATGTAATTCTATTCCCTCGCAACTAGCAAAAGAAAACAAAAAGTTTATCTATGCGCTTTTAAGAGATGGAGCAAGAGCAAAAGATTATGAAATTGCTTTGATGTGGCTTTGTGACTGTGGACTAATCCATAAGGTATCAAGAGTTAACACAGCTCACCTTCCTCTTAAAGCTTATGAAGATTTAAAAGCTTTTAAATTATTCTTACTAGATGTAGGTTTATTAGGCGCAATGGCTGGTATAAGTTCAAAAACCTTACTTGATGGAAACAAACTTTTTATTGAGTTTAAATGTGCCTTAACAGAGCAATTTGTGTGTCAAGAGCTTAAATGTAATTCAGATCTTGCTCTCTACTATTACACCAATGATAGAGGATCATGTGAAGTAGACTTTGTTGTAGACAATGGTGAAACGATAGTTCCTATTGAGGTAAAGGCGGAAGTAAACCTAAAGGCTAAGAGTCTTAAAACTTATCAAGAAAAGTTTTCACCTAAGGTTGCCATTAGAACTTCAATGGCAGATTACAAAAAAGAAACTAATCTTATAAATCTGCCACTATACGCAATTGATAAGCTTCAAAAAGTGTTAGAACAAATTTAACTACTTTTGATATAGCTCAGTTAAAACTTCTATACTTGAGAAAAATGCACGCAGTTTATTGATTCAAAGATAGCAATGTAGCTGAATACTGTCTTGCCTTCAAACTCCACTGCTGTCTTATAGCTGTTAATCTGAGCTGTAGCCTCATCAATTTTCTCTTGTAAGATATTTGGATGCTGTTGAGCTTTAGCTTTGCTAAAGTATTTAAACTCAAATAGGTAATAGGTTCCTTTTCGATTATCAACGACTAAATCTGCAAACTTTTCACCTACCATTGGTACTGTAAGTTTCTGCTCTGTGTTTACAGCTAACATCTTTAAGTCTTCAAGTTTTGCTCTTACTAAA
>CACZXZ010000057.1 GCA_902785325.1 uncultured Succinivibrio sp.
CGCGCAACCTACTAGGTAAATCAAGATCGTCTTTTTAAAGAGCTACTGATCCGTTTAGAATCAGCTTTTAATTAAATTTTTAAAGTTGGAAACTTAAGTAATATTGTATAATTATTAATGTCTTAATTAAGTTACATATTGTAGGTGAGATAATGAGCAATACAGAAGAACAACAGTCAGATGAGATTAAGGAATTAGCAAGCAAATGGAGCAGAGCTCGACGTATCGAGTTTATCGATTTTAGATTATGCGTAGATGGCAAAATCAATCGTGCTGATCTTGTAGACTTCTTTGGTATCTCAATCCCTCAGTCATCTTTAGATCTTTCTTATTATAAGTCTTTAGTAAAACAAGCTAATCCTCCAAGAGAGAATCTTCAGTATGACAACAGTAAAAAGGGATATTTACGTACTGACGACTTCAAACCTATCTTCCCAAGCTTATGTAACAGCGATGTGATCTTAAATGATCTTTATAATGTAGCAAGAGATAAACTTTCTACTAGCGAGAACTTCTTTGGTTACACTCCTGATGTTGGTATTGCAACTCTAGAGCCACCAAAGCGCATCATTGACGATAAATCTTTAATCAACATCATCGATGCTATTCGTGGCAAGATGGCTGTGCACATTGTGTACAAGTCTTTAGATGGTGAAAAAGATGACGATTATTTAATTGCTCCTCATTCTTTTGCTTTTGACGGTATCCGTTGGCATATGAGAGCTTACTGCTTTACTAAGCACAATTTCAGAGATTATGTGTTATCTCGTGTAAAGAAGGCAGATGTACCTAAGATTGTTGCTCCATCTGACCGTTTCCCTGATCCTGTAGGTAATGGCTTTAAGGAAGTTGGAACTTCAGCTTTTGATGATGTAGATTGGAACACTAACATTCTATTAAAGTTAAAAGCAAATCCAAATCTTGATGAAAAAGCTCGTCGTGCTATCGAATTAGATTACGGTCTACCAAAGGATGGTGTACTTGATCATCCAGTAAAGAGAGCCTTGTTAATCTATGCTCTAAACTCTTTAAAACTTGGTAAACAGTTTGCAAGCTTAGATGACAAACTTCGTCAGTTAGTACTGGTTAATGAAGACGAAGTTGAAGCTGCAGTAAATGAGCTTACTAATAAGTAATTAGTTTTATTTTTAATTTACAAAAGGTGGCGCAAGCCACCTTTGTCATTTTATATCCTGTCATGTTTAAAAATACTTCAATATTTTTTGTCTTTTCTTTAGGTATGCTCTGTGCTTTTGCACCGATGTGTACTGATGTATATTTACCAGCTTTACCTCAAGTTGTTGATACTTTTAATACCACCACTTCGCTAGCTCAAAGCTCTCTTACCGCATCTTTTTTAGGTTTAGCTTTAGGACAGCTCATTATAGGACCAGTATCTGATACTTATGGCCGTACTAAACCTTTAATCATAAGCTTAGTGTTATTTGCAATAAGCTCCTTTTTCTGTGCTATAGCACCTACCATTACCTTATTTATTTTATTTAGAGTTCTTCAAGGTATGTGTGCCTCAGGTGGTATTGTACTTACTAGATCCATTGCCTGTGATTTATATAAAGGTCATGAGTTAACCTCTTTTATGGCCTTTTTAATGTCCATAAATTCACTAGCACCTATCTTAGCGCCACTTTTAGGCTCTCTAATCTTAAGCTTTGTCTCCTGGGTATATATCTTTTACATCCTCTGTGCTTGGGGTATTTTAATGCTCATTATGGCAAAGGCATTTGTAAAAGAGTCTTTACCAAATGATAAAAGAGATAAGTCTGTTAAAGCCTCCCTTCAAAGAATGAAGACGGATATCTTTAACTTAAAGTTCATGCTAGTTGTGTTATCAATATCTTTTATTATGGCAGGCTTTTTCTCATATCTTGCAGCTAGTCCTTTTGTCTTCCAGAGAATTTATGAATTTAGTGCCTTTGAGTTTTCACTAACCTTTGCTTTTATCTCTATTTGCGTAACCGTAGTAGCTCCCTTTGCAGGTCGCTTATCAAGACGTTTATCAGAGCTTAAGGTAGTAATTATCTCTATTGTGTTAATGATAATTTCAGGTGCTGTAGTAATTGCTATAAGCTTTATAAAGCCACAGTCTTTTATCTATGTACTTGCAGCTTTAGCTGTCTACTGCTCGATGATGGGACTTTCACAGACAGCAGGCTTTGGCGTGGTTATGAGTTTTAAACGTGGTGGAGCAGGTGCTGCCTCTGGCATTTTTGGGGTGATGTATTTTGCTATTGGATCACTAATTTCACCTTTAGTTGGAATTTTAGGTGAAAAGTCCATACTACCTCTCGGATTAAATCTATTTATCTGTGCGATAATAGCTTTATTGTTTTTATTTATTGCTTTAAAAATTAACGTTAAAGCAGAGCAGAATACCCCTATTAAAGAGGAAAGTGTAGAATGTCAGTAAAAGTAAGCTCTTTATTTTTATCAGTGCTATTGTCAGCTGGTGTATTGTTTAATGCTCAAGCTCAAGAACTTACTAAAGCTGAGGTCGAATCAATTATTGATGAGTATGTAAGTACTCATCCTGAGATCATTGTTAAAGCCTTAAAAAAACTTGAAGAGCAAGAAACTCAAAAAGCTTTAGATCATCGTAAACAGTTAGTAGAGCAGTTTAGACACGACCGTTCAATTCCGTCTTTAGGCTCTCCTAAAGCTAAACACTACATCATTGAGTTTTACGATTACAATTGTGGCTATTGTAAAGTTATGGAGCCTTTATTTGAAAAGGCTATCAATGACTTTGATGTCCAAATTGTTTATGTAAATATTCCTGTAGTTAAAGAGGAATCAAAGCAACTTGCTATCATTGGTCAAGCAGTTTTCAACCTTGCACCTCACAAGTACTTTAAATTCCATCAGCATTTTATGCAACCTGGTCTTGTAGATACCTCTCTTAAAGCAGTACAAGATCTTGTAAAGTCCTTAGATATTAAGTGGGACGATGTGGTTACTCAAATGAAGAATATGCAACCACAAAAACAAATTGGTCGTTACATTGATGAGAGTATGAAACTTAAGATTGCTGGTACCCCATACTTACTTATTGATGGTGAGGAGTATCGTGGTGCAATCACAAGTTATGATACTTTAACAGAGCTTCTAAAAGACTAAGGTCATGTCTTTTTCAATTCTTCTTATCATCCTAGTACCAATAATGTTCATTATTGGTACTACTTATAATGCTTTAAAAGAGCAAAAAAAGCTTGAAAACGGCAAGTTAAAAGAGATCTTAGAAAAAAGAGCTCTAATAAAAGAGCAGGCTTTAAAGCATAAAGTAAAGTCACCTCGAAAATAGACTTAATTACCAAGATTGTGTAATTACCAAGATTGTGTTGATCCTAAATTTTAATTGGCTTAAAGATGCTTTAAAACTAGGCTCCAAAACTAACAGCTTTGTCTTCTAGAAGATATTTAAGCTGTTTTTATCTAAAATAAAATCCTCAAGTCCCATAAAGATTAGACCTTTCTCGTCTTGATATGGAAGCATAGTGTCTGAGGTAATAATGATCTTTTTAAAGAAGTCTCTGATAGCACAAAGACAGCTTTTTTCATCTTTATAGTATTCTCCAACAGAATTTCTTGAAGCTACCTTAAGATAGTATCTTCGGCTAAATTTGTGGACCACAAAGCTTATCTCTAGCTTTTGTTTTCGCCACTTTTGTAGAGCCTTTTGGTATGTAGCAATTTCTCCTACTTCAACTAAAAAGTTTCTTGCTAAAAGCTCGTTGAAAATTAGGTTCTCTAAAAGTCTTTGGTGGTAGGAGATCTTATCATCGTCTGAGCCATAGTCACAAAGGGATAATGCGTTTGTTTCAAAGTCTGCTTTAAAATCTACTATGGCATTTAGAATTCCAAAATCTGTAAAGTAAGGCTTGAAAGCTCTTTTGTAGGATTTTAATTTAATATCGTAAAGCTTTGGTGTATCGATAATATAAAGCTCTTTTAGTAAGTCTATTAAGACTTCTACACTTTTAGAATTAAGCTTAAGATAAGAGCTATCGTAAGGCATATTACCTACAAGTTTGCAAAGTTTTCCTCGATTAGTTAATGATCCTAAAGTATTTGCTAAAACATTAAGTATGTCTTTAAAAAGACTAGCTGTAATTGTAGGTGTATTAGCTATCGTTTTAGTAGTCTCAAGTGGTTTTACTTTAAAAGCATTGTTTGCTTTTACAGAGATAAGTTTTGATATTTCCTTTTGAAGGTGTTCAAACACCAAGCTTTTAAGATACTGTTGTTTTTCAAAAGTAGTTTTAAGAGAGTAGACTTTAGGAAGTCCTCCAAAGTGAAGATAGTCTTTTAGAAGTTGCTTAAATTCTTTTCCTGTTGCATTATCAATAAGCTCTTTTAAAGTAAGTGGAAAGACTTTAATCTCATCACCTCGACCTCTAAACTGTGTATCAACTTCAGTTGTAATGCCACAACTTACAGATGAAGTAACATAGATATCAAGATTAGAAAAGTGCATAAGTCCATTAAGTACACTTTCAAAGTTTTTTAGCTTTGTAATTTCAGTGATGAACAGATAGTAGTGATCTTGAGTATTAGTATTAAGCTTAAAAGTATCTTTGATAAAATTGTAAAGAGAAAGTGCGTCTTTAAGCTTATCCTTTACAGGATCCTCAAGATCGACAAATAGAATATGCTCACAATGGATACCTAATTGTAAAAGGTGAGTTTTGAAAAGCTGATTTAAAAGAAAACGTTTTCCAACACCTTTAAGTCCAGTTAAAATTTTAACTTGGCCATTGTGTTTATGACTTACTAGAAGATTTATATAATTTTCTCTTTTAAATTCCATGAGCTTTTTGCCTATCAATAAAGCTAAGTAATTCCTTAAGTTATCATTTATTTTAAAACAAATTAATTTTAATACTCAAAATTAGATCTTTATGCAAGTTTTAATTAAACAAAGTGTTAAAATAGCCGATAATAGTCTCGTTAACGTTTTCGATTAAACAGCATAGGTCATACTAAACATGAAACACAGTTTATTACTCAAAACTTTTGCTCTATGTTTTTGCAGTATCGCTTTAACCGCTCAAGCATATACAGTAGGTCTTGCAATGCCTACGCAGTTAGAGGATAGATGGTATAAGGATGGTTTTGCTTTAGAGAAAAAATTACAAGCAAATGGCTTTAATGTAGAGTTATTCTACGGTGGTGATAATGATACCAAACTTCAAAATCGCCAAATTAAAAGAATGACTGACGCTAAAGTTGATTTAATGGTGGTAGGTGCAATCGATTGTACTGGATTGTCAGATAGTTTAAATAAAACCCATCAGCAGAAGATCCCTGTTATTAGCTATGACCGTTTAATTTTAAATACTGATGCAATCACTTATTATGCTACCTTTGATAATTTTGAAGTTGGTGTAATGCAAGGTCAGTACATCAAGAAAAAGTTAAATCTTGATTCTGGTAATCATAAGACCATGGAGATCTTCTATGGCTCTTTAGATGACAATAACGCTAAGTTCTTCTATGAAGGCGCCATGTCAATTCTTTATCCTTATATAAAGATGGGTATTCTTTCCATTCCATCAGGACAAATGAAACCTGAAGAAACCGCTATTAAGGGCTGGCAAACTGATTTAGCTTCAAAGCGTATGGAAGACTTAATGCAATCTCAAGGCTATGGTCCTAACGCTAAAAAGTTAGATGCTGTATTAAGTCCAGCTGATGTAATTAGTACCGGTGTAATCTTCACCTTAAAGCGTCACGGTTATACTCCCTCAAACATTCCTGTAATTACAGGTCAGGATGCAACTCCTGAGGCAATTGCAAATGTTAAAAATGGCTATCAAGGTATGACTGTTTATAAGTCAACTAATGATCTAACTAATGTGATTGTTAATATGGTAAAAGCAATTAGCCAGGGTAAGGAAGTAGAAGTTAACGACTCATTTACCTACAACAATGGCGCTGCAGATATGCACTCCTATCTGTTAGAGCCTAAGTTAGTCGATAAGGCCAACGTTTCACAATTCTAATCAACATTTTAGGTAAAGAGCAGCGCATGCTGTTCTTTACTATACAGTTGCAATCCATCCTTTTATTAAATCCTCAATTCTCAATTTAAAGTATAAATACCTATTTTTGAAGTCTTTCTTTACTCTGAAAAAATCTTGCGATTTTTTGCTTTTCGTAAATTATTTAAAATTCAATTATTAAAATAAATTCCCTATAAAATAAGGGATACTAATTTGTGATCTTGATTGCAATAATAGTGAAATATTTACGTAAACGTTTACGTTTTAATTGCAATTAGAAATCCTTTGTTCTATAAATATAACTAAAGAATAATTAAAAGTTTTTAATAAGGAGAATACGATGCTACCTAATATCCCTACAGTTAATCTTGGTGTTATTGCCGTTTCAAGAGACTGTTTTATTCGTTCACTTTCAGAGCGTAGACGTGCTGCAGTAGTAGCTGCCTGCCAAAAAATTGGTATTGCAGTAAATGAGATTAAAGTTACTGTAGAAAATGAAATTGATGCTCAAAAGGCAGTGGAGGAAGCTAATAAAGCTGGTTGTAATGCTTTAGTAGTATTTTTAGGTAACTTCGGTCCTGAAACTCCTGAAACTCTTATCAAAAAATTCTTTGATGGTCCTTGTATGTTCGTAGCAGCTGCAGAGGAGAGCGGTAACGATCTAGTTGATGGTCGTGGTGATGCTTACTGCGGTATGTTAAATTGCTCTTACAATTTAGGCTTACGTAAACTAAAGGGCTTTATCCCTGAGTATCCAGTAGGTACTGCTGACGATATCGCTCTAATGGTAAAAGACTTCCTACCTATAGCTCGTACCTTAATTGGTTTAGCTTCTTTAAAAATAATTACCTTCGGTCCACGTCCACAGGACTTCTTTGCATGTAACGCACCTATTAAGGGCTTATACGATATCGGTGTTGAGATTGAGGAAAACTCAGAATTAGATTTATTAGTTGCTTATCGTAAACATGCAGGCGATCCTCGCATTAAGGATATTGCAAAGGATATGGCTGAGGAATTAGGCGCTGGTAACACCTATCCTGATATGCTAGAGCGTATGGCTCAGTTTGAATTAACCTTAACTGATTGGGCAGAGCAACACAAGGGTAGTCGCAAGTATGTTGTATTTGCAGACAAGTGCTGGCCAGCTTTCCCTGAGGAATTTGGTTTTGAGCCTTGCTATGTAAACTCACGTTTAGCAAGTCGTGGTATGCCTGTAGCTTGTGAGGTAGATATCTTTGGTGCATTATCTGAGTATATCGGTGCTTGCGTAACTGAGGATGCTGTAACCTTACTTGATATCAACAACTCAGTACCAAAAGATCTCTTTGAAGAAGACATTAAACCTAAGTTTAATCAGTATCAGTTAACAGATACCTTCATGGGCTTCCACTGTGGTAATACTCCTTTATGTAAGTTAACAAATACTACAAGCTGCAACATGAAGTTAGGTAAGATTAACTATCAGATTATTCAGCACCGTTTACTAGAGCCTGTAGGATCTGAGCCAGACTTTACTCGTGGTACCTTAGAAGGTGATTTAACCGCAGGTCCAATTACCTTCTTTAGATTACAAACCACTCCTGATACTAAGCTTCAAGCTTATGTAGCTGAAGGTGAGGTATTACCAGTAGGCACAAGATCCTTTGGTGGTATCGGTATCTTTGCTATCCCAGAGATGGGCCGTTTCTACCGCCATGTACTAGTAGAGAAGCGTTATCCTCACCACGGTGCAGTAGCTTTCTGTCATGTAGGTAAGGCTCTATTTGATATCTTTAGAATGTTAGGTATTGAGACCATCAACTACAACCAACCTAAAGGTGTTTTATATCCTTCAGAAAATCCTTTTGCTTAATAATCTTTGTTATATGTTTGCCAGGCTTATGCCTGGCTTTTTTATGCCTTCCTAAAGTTAAAGTAGTCTAAACTTTTAACGCATTTGTATTTCTAACCACTCAATTTTTAAGCAATTTTTGGTTTAGAAAACTTAAGAAAAACCTTCATTTGACTCATAATCGTGCATCTTTATAGGGAAACAGGTGAATTATAAAGGTGCAAATCCTGAAAATGGTAACTTTTAGTGCACTTTAAAAGTGCTAGTTATTGAACCTGGCATTTAGTGGTCGTATCTTGTAACTAAAGTCAATGATGGCTTGAATTTAGGAGATTGTTTATGAGAGTTACTAAAAGTGCACTACTAGCATCTTTACTAGCTTTTGCTCCTGCAGTATTTGCAGACGGTGAGGCTACTTTAGATAAAGTAGATAACGGCTTTATTTTAATGTGTGCGATGTTAGTTTTACTAATGTCAATTCCTGGTATTGGTTTGTTCTATGGTGGTTTAACAAGAAGCAAAAACGTGTTGTCCACTATTGAGCAATGTTTAGCTGTATTCTGTATGGCAATCGTTCTTTGGGTGATTGTAGGTTACAGCTTTGCATTTGGTCCAACCGATGGTGTTTTAGGTGACTTCTTCGGTGGCTTTGGTACCATGTTCTTATCAGGTATCGATTTAAATTCTATTTCAGGCAGTCTGTCAGAGTACACCTGGGTTATCTTCCAAGGTGCTTTCTGCGCAATTTCAGCTTGCTTGATAGTTGGTGCTACTGTAGAGCGTGTTAAGTTCTCAGCTGTTCTAATTGGTGTAGGTATTTGGATTGTTCTATCCTATGCACCTTTAGCTCACCAAGTATGGGGTGGTGGTTTCATTGACTCAACCTTCCAATCTTATGACTTCGCTGGTGGCACTGTAGTTCACGTAAACGCTGCTGTATGTGGTTTAACTGCTGCCTTTATCCTAGGTAAGCGTCATGACTTAGGTCGTGTAGCAATGGCTCCACATAACTTAGGTTTAACCTATGTAGGTGCATCATTACTATGGATCGGTTGGTTAGGTTTCAACGCTGGTTCTGAATTAGTAGCAGATGGTGTTTCAGCTCTAGCTTTCATCAACACTGTATTATGCCCAGCAGTTGCAGCTTTAACTTGGATGGTTGCAGAGTGGATCTTATTTAAGAAGCCATCAACCTTAGGTACTGCATCTGGTGTTCTAGCAGGTCTAGTTGCAATTACTCCAGCTTGTGCTTTCGTAGGTCCTATGGGTGCTATCGTAATCGGTATTGCTGCAGGTCTAGCTTGCTTATGGGGTGTTCACGGCTTTAAGAAATTAACCAAGATTGACGATTCTCTTGATGTATTCGGTGTTCACGGTATCGGTGCTATCGTAGGTGGTGTCTTAACCGGTGTATTCTGTGATCCTTCATTAGGTGGTACCGGCTTTAAGGGTGACTGGACATCAATTGCAGGTCAAGTATATGGTCAAACTATGTCACTAGTTGTTGCAATGTTATGGTCCTTCGTAGTATCAATCATTGCCTTTAAGTTAGCTTCTGTTCTAGTTGGTCTAAGAGTAACCGCTGATGAGGAATCAGAAGGCTTAGATTTAGCATCACACGGCGAGCGTGGCTACAACTTATAATCATAAGGAGAGATTACTATGAAGCGCATTTCAGCAATTATTAAACCATTTAAGTTAGATGACGTACGTGAAGCATTAGCAACCATCGGAATTTCAGGTATGACAGTTTCAGATGTTAAAGGCTTTGGTCGTCAGAAGGGACATACCGAGTTATACCGCGGTGCAGAGTATGTAGTTGATTTTCTACCAAAGTGCAAGCTTGAGGTAGTAGTAGCAGATGATGAAGCTGAAAAATGTATCAGTGCAATCATCAACGCAGCTCACACTGGTAAAATCGGTGATGGTAAGATCTTCGTGTCAAATGTTGAACGTGTAATTCGCATTAGAACTAGCGAAGAAAACGAAGAAGCTATTTAGTTAGCTCTCTAAACAAGTAAAACCTCAATTGGCGTTAAAACTGATTGAGGTTTTTTTTGTATTTAAGATAGCTTATGTCTTCCTAAATAAGCATCATTAAAGCAAATCAGACACTTAGAATAGGCAATTATTTAAATACTCTTAAAGACTGGCTCAAGTATGCCTTTAATTATCTCATTAGGATACACAAGGTGTGAGCTTGTGTAGGAATTTGAAGGTGCATGTGTTAAATATCCAAGGTAATAGAGAAGTGAGAACATATGTGTGTGTTCAAATCTCTCAAGATATTTAATATTGAAGCATTCATCAATTCTATTTAAAAGAAATTCATCATTTTTTTCGTGCCTTTCTAAAAAATGCTGCATTATAGCTTTAGGAAAGTCATTTAATAATGTTCTAAGAAAAGTGGTGGTATTGCCAAGATCTTTTGAAATTACCTCTTTTGGATCAGGTAAGCTATTAGTATCTCTAACTATTTGAAGATACTTTAAGCAAAAGCTTGGATTGATGACCGTCCTATTACCTTTGTATGAAAAACTATAGCCTCCGTACGCTAAGCTTAAGTTATCAGCAATTGTTGCAGAACTGGTATTTAAGGCTTTGAGATCAATTAGTTTTTCTATTAAAGTTGTAAGCTCTTGCTTATTAAAGCCACAGTACTCGTTAAACTCATCAAGAAAGAACTCATTGCTTGTAATATTAAAATAATCTAAGCCAATTGATATGCAACCTGTTATAAAGATCTTTGCGATCATGTCACAGGTAAGACTTTTTAGTGAACCATAGAATGCGATAATGTGAGATAAGGCGTTTTTAAATTCTGCATCTAATTCCTTGCCTAAAAATGGCTCGAGAAAAGCATCGTAGCCGTCAACCATTACATATACTTTATGTTCTCTGCAACGGTAATCAAGTGCGTATTGTGTCAAAAAGCCATC